>NZ_DAIUJO010000005.1:0-55690 GCF_036848755.1 Sinomonas sp.
CCCTCTCGCTCCGCCCGAACCCGTACGAGTTCGAGCTCTACTTCGGCGTGTAGCCCTAACGGGCACAGGCGGGCATAGCGCGCAGAGTCCGCACGATTCGACCGCACCTTCTGGTCGTCGAATCGTGCGGACTTTTTTGTGTCGGCGACTGCCAGTCACCTATAGCGTTCGAACCATGCTGGACTACGCCGTCCGGCTATCGCTTGCGCCAAACCGCTCCCGTTGGTTCGTCCGCAACCTCCATGAACTGGCCATCCTCGCGCTCCCCGCGTTGAGGCCGCTCCGGCTCCTTCGGCTGGTCACCTTGCTCAAGGTGGTCCATTCCAGGGCGGGCAATGCCCTTCGGGGGAAGATCCTCGTCTATGTCCTGGGCTCGGCCACGATGCTGGTCTATTGCGGAGCCCTCGCAGCGCTCGATGCTGAGCAGAACGCCCCGAATTCGAACATCAAGTCAATCGGAGACGCGCTGTGGTGGGCCCTTTCGACCATCACGACAGTCGGGTACGGCGACCACTACCCGGTGACCGCGGTCGGCCGATTCGCTGCAGCAGGTCTGATGCTGGCTGGGATTGCGGTGCTCGGGGTGGTCACGGCGTCTATCGCCTCGTGGCTCGTGGAGAGCGTCTCTGCCGAAACAGCGGCCAAGACCGCCGCGAGCACGGCGGCGGCCTTGGAGGCGATAGACGAACCATTGGAGGACCAGATACGAGCGCTCACGGCAGAGGTCACCCGGCTCACCGCGGCGCTGGAGGCTCGCCGGCAAGGACCTTCGGCGACCTAGGGGAAAGCGATGTGGCTCGCTTTCCCCTAGGGACCCCTAGCGGCGCTTCCCGCCCAGCCGCCACGTGATGCCAGGGGCCAGCCTCAGCGTGACCCTGCCCCTGCTGTTGACGGTGACGGGACCCACGCGCTCGCTCACCGAGAGGCCGGACTTGGAGACGTTCACCGCAGTGTTCTTCCCCACGGTGAAACGTTTGCGGTAGATCAGGCCCATGTCGTTCCCCTATTCTCGTGCCCGCGGCTAACCAAGCGCCCGGGCTACGTCCACGATCATTGAGCAAGGCCACGGCTCCCCGCAGGCGGCGCACGGAAAGCCCGTCAGCTCGGACGTAGGTTGATGTCTTTCCACGACTGGACGCCACATCTCGGCGGTCGCCACGACGTGCTGCGAATCGCTCGAACGCAGCGCGTTCAGCTTGCCCAGAATGCCGAGGTAGAGCGGCGCGGCCAACTCCCCCTTGTTCATGCCCGAAGCGTACCTCAGGACCCGAGACTTTGGCTGTCAGAAATCAGGGAGCACTCGCTCATTCGCCCCGCGATCCGGGCGGACGCGGCTACTGACCCCGCCGCCACGCGTCAAAGGCCGCCGCACGGTCGCGTTCCCTCATCGCCTCGAGAGTCCGCACCAGCTTTCCCTCGCTCGCTGCGAGGGCGACCGCGGCGTCCTCCAGCCGTTCGACGAGGCTCTCAAGTCGGCTGAGATCGACTGACGGAGCTGCTTCATCACTCATCTCTCTCCCTTCCCTCGCCGGATCCCATCGTTGGCGGGGCCCGTGACAAGTCAACTGTCCCAATCAGAGGCCGCGAGAACATGCGTACCCGGTACTCGAATCCGCGCAGGCGAAGGGCGGGCACCACGTGCTGCTCGAGCGTTGTACTCGCCAAGCCCACTCGCCGCCGAGTCAGGTACCTTCCGCTGGCCGTCGTGATGGCCTTGTGAGGAACAGCGGACGACGGCGGTCAGCCGGCAATCGTCGAGAGGATCAGCACGGCGTCGCCCAGCGCAACCACGTCGTGGCGCGGCCCGGGCAGTGCGACGAGTCCGCCCTCCTCGACCCTCGTCTCCCCCTCACCGGCCCGAACGAGGACCGATCCGGACAGGACATGGAGCGTTGCTGCCTCGGGTTTCGGATGGTCGCCGAGCGCCTGACCGTCGAGCAGGGCGATGAGCGTGTGCCGGAGTCTGCCGTCATGCAGAAGCGCCCGCGCGCTGCGTCCGTGGGGGCTTACCCTCGCGCGGTCGAGCTCCAGTTCGGCCGCCGCCGCGACGTTGACCAGCTCTGCCATCCGTGCCCTCCTTGACCGTGTCCGCGACCGTCAGCGGCTGACGGCGTAGAACTTCTCCTCGAATACATGGCGTGTGCGGCGCGTGAGCTGAAGGTACTGCTGCTCGAGCGCGCTCGCCTGGCCGGGGGCGTACCCGCACCACCGTGCGACGGCCTCGAGATCACGTCGGGACGACGGCAGCATGTCCGAGGGCCGGCCCGTCCAGACCACGTTCGCGCTGCGGATCCGGCTCGCAAGTCGCCATGTCTCGGCGAGCAGCGTCGCCTCCCGTTCTTCGAGGAACCCCAACTCGGCCGCTGCGTACAGGCCTCCGAGAGTCGACGTTGTCCGGAGCTCTGGATGCCGGGCCGCGTGCTGGAGCTGGATGAACTGCACGAGCCACTCGACGTCGCTGAGGCCGCCGCGGCCGAGCTTGAGATGGCGTGCCGGATCGGCTCCGCGCGGAAGCCGCTCCGCCTCGACTCGGGCCTTGATCCGCCGGATCTCCGTGACGTCGGCTGGCGAGAGCTGCTCGGGGTAGCGCACGCTGTCGGCGAGCCGCATGAAGTCGGCGGCCAGACCGTCGTCGCCCGCCATGGGACGCGCCCGCAGGAGCGCCTGCCACTCCCACACGAGCGCCCACCGCCGGTAGTACTCGGCGTACGAATCCAAGGAGCGCACGAGCGGCCCCGCCTTGCCCTCGGGCCGAAGGTCGGCGTCGAGCTGCAGTGTCCGCTCGGCGAGAACCGCGGGCCGAATCGGCTGCGTCAGAAGGCCTGACATCGCGCTGACGATTTCCTTCGCCTGGCGCTGTGCCTCCCCGGGATCCGCGCCGGGGAGCGGACGGTGCACGTACATGACGTCTGCATCCGATCCATACCCGATCTCGCGGCCGCCCTGCCGACCCATCGCGACGACGAGCACGTGCGTCAGGAGCGGCCCGCGGGCTGACGCCTGATCCTCGGCGACCCGCAGAGCACCGAGCACGGCGGCCTGATCCGCGTCGGCGAGGGCGTTGCCCACTGCGTCCTGGTCGAGCAGGCCCGCGCTGTCGGCGATTGCGGTACGCAGGATCTCTCGACGCCGGATGAGCCGGACGAGCCTCATGCGCGCGGTCGGGTCCTCATGGCGGGAGATCTTGGACTGGATCTCCTGCCACTGCGCCTCGAGAGGCACGGGCGCGAGGTCCCTTTCATGGCCCAGCCACGCCACGGACTCGGGTGAGACCTCCAGAAGGTCCGCGATAAGCCGAGAATTCGCGAGAACGTGGCACAGACGCTCGGCTGCCGCGGCCGAGTCCCGCAGCATGCCGAGATACCAGTGCGTCGTGCCCAGCGCTTCGCTGACCCTGCGGAACGCGAGCAGGCCAGCGTCCGGGTCGACGCCCTCGGCGAGCCAGTCGAGCAGGACCGGCAGGAGTTGGCGCTGGAGGGCCGCACGACGGCTGACGCCCGCTGTGAGCGCCTCGATGTGCCGCATGGCCCCCTGCGGATCCCGATAGCCGAGCGCGGCCAGACGCCCCTGAGCGGCCTCGGGCGAGAGCTTGGCCTCCTCGGGGCTCAGGTTGGCGACGGTGTTGAGGAGCGGTCGATAGAAGATCCGCTCGTGGAGCTCCCTGACGCTCCGTTTGGTCCGATGCCATGAGTCGAGGAGGGCCTCGGGCGAGGCCTTCCCCGTGTCCATCACGCCCTGGACTGCGCGTGCCAGCGCGCGGAGAGCGTCCTCCTTCACGGGCATGAGATGAGTCCGGCGCAGCTGGGCGAGTTGGATCCGGTGCTCGAGGAGACGGAGCCTGCGGTACGAAGCATCGAATTCGGCGGCCGCGCTGCGCCCGATGTAGCCTCCTGCAGCCAGGGCCGCGATCGCGGATGTGGTGTCCCGGACGCGGAGCGTCTCGTCCGCACGCCCGTGAACGAGCTGGAGGAGCTGCACAGTGAATTCGACGTCGCGCAGGCCGCCCGCTCCGAGCTTGATCTGCCGATCCGCCTCAGCGGGCGGGATGTGCTCGGTAACGCGCCGACGCATCGCCTGGACGGAGTCCACGAAACCTTCGCGACCTGCGGACGCCCACACGAGCGGCGCGACCGCCTGCTCGTACCGGCGTCCCAGTTCGGCGTCGCCCGCGATACAGCGGGCCTTGAGAAGGGCTTGGAACTCCCAGCTCTGGGCCCACCGGTCGTAGTACGCAAGGTGTGACGCGAGCGTCCGCACGAGGGGACCGTCCTTGCCTTCCGGGCGAAGATTCGGGTCGACCTGCCACAAGCCAGGCTCCCGGGCTGTCCCGGACACCGCGCGGGAGAGGCCGGTCGCGAGCGAGGTGCCAATGCCCAGGATCGTCGAGGCGTCGAGTCCCGAGTCGTCGTCGGCGTCCACGACATAGATGACATCGACGTCGGAAATGTAGTTCAGCTCGCGCGCCCCGCACTTGCCCATCCCGATCACGGCGAGGGCGACGGCGCCAACCGCCTCGGTGCCGAACGTCGCCGCGGTCTCGGCCCGGGCGACGGCGAGCCCCGCCTCAAGGGCCCCAGCCGCGAGATCGGCAAGCTCGGCGGCGGCGATGGGGAGGAAATCGGTCGGAGACGCCGCGCCCAGGTCCCGGATCGCCAGTTCGCAGAGATGGCGGCGATAGCGAATCCGGAGCGCCTCCCATGCGTCGGCCCCGGTCCTGCTCGAGACCGGGCGCGCCGACGCGGGGTCCGCGCCGACCGAGCGAAGGAGCGAGGCCCGCAACGCCACGGGGTCCGCTCCCTGCGGTTCGGCGGAAGGAACCACATCGAACACATCGACGTGTTCGGGGTGCCGGATCAGGAACTCGGCGAGCGCCTCTGACGCCCCGAGAAGCCGGAACAGCGGCTCTGAGCGTGCCAGGCCAGCGTCGACGGTCGCCCGAAGACGGGGCTCCTTCTCAAGGAGGCGCACAAGCGCGACGAGCGCCCCGTCCGGATCCGGCGCAGCCCCGAGACCCTCGAGCAGAACCTCCTCGTCGATCCCAACGAGCTCGGGTGCCCCAAGAAACCGTTCGGCCCGTTCCGGGTCCGACGAGCCGAGGGCGATGAGCCGTCGAGTCAGGCTTGGCGCCATGGCTGACTAGAGGATGCCGAGGTTGCGATGCAGCTCGTAGGGAGTGACCTCGAGGCGATACTCGTTCCATTCCTGGCGCTTGTTGCGCAGGAAGTACTCGAACACCTGCTCGCCGAGGATCTCTGCCATGAGCTCCGAATCCTCCATGGTGCCGATTGCATCGTAGAGGCTCGCTGGAAGCGGGGAGTGGCCGAGCACGCGCCGCTCGGCCGACGTGAGGGACGAGATGTCGTCCTCCGCCGCTGCCGGCAGCTCGTACTCCTCCTCGATGCCCTTGAGCCCGGCACCGAGGAGGACCGCGTACGAGAGGTAGGGGTTGGTCGCCGAATCAATCCCCCGGTACTCGACGCGCGCCGACTGTCCTTTGCCCGGCTTGTAGAGCGGGACGCGGACGAGTGCGGAGCGGTTGTTGTGACCCCAGCTGAGGTAGCTCGGCGCCTCGCCGCCGCCCCAGAGCCGCTTGTAGGAATTCACGAACTGGTTCGTCACGGCCGTGAACTCGTTCGCATGACGGAGCAGGCCAGCGATGAAATGCCGCGCCGTCTTGGAGAGCTGGAACTCCGCGCCGGGTTCGTGGAAGGCGTTCGAATCCCCCTCGAAGAGGGAGAAGTGCGTGTGCATCCCGCTCCCGGGGAACGCCGTGAACGGCTTCGGCATGAACGTCGCGTAGGCGCCCTGCTGGATGGCGACCTCCTTGACGACCGTCCGGAACGTCATGATGTTGTCCGCCGTCTGGAGCGCGTCCGCGTAGCGGAGGTCGATCTCGTTCTGGCCCGGGCCGCCCTCGTGGTGGCTGAACTCGACGGAGATGCCGACCGACTCGAGCATGTTGACGACCGTCCGCCGAAAGTCCTGGGCCACGCCCCCGGGGACGTGATCGAAGTAGCCGCCCTGATCGATGGGAACAGGCGCGCCGTCCGGACCCAGGCGGTCGGACTCGAGGAGGTAGAACTCGATCTCCGGGTGCGTGTAGCACGTGAAGCCCATCTCGGCGGCCTTCGCGAGGGTGCGCTTGAGGACGTTTCGGGGATCCGCCGGCGACGGCTCGCCGTCGGGCGTCAGAATGTCGCAGAACATCCGCGACGTCGGCTCCGTCTCGCCGCGCCACGGCAGGATCTGGAAGGTCGAGGGATCCGGCTGGAGCAGCATGTCGGACTCGGAGACGCGGGCGAGGCCTTCAATCGACGAACCATCGAACCCGAGCCCCTCCTCGAAGGCGCCCTCCACCTCGGCGGGCGCCAGGGCGACTGATTTGAGGGAGCCGACGACGTCGGTGAACCACAGACGAACGAAGCGGACGTCGCGCTCCTCGATGGTCCGGAGCACGAATTCCTGCTGACGGTTCATGGGGGAAGTCTCCCTTACGGTAACGGGCCTGAGCGCTTCCCCCACTCTACTCAGCTTGGACTAGTCTCGGTGGTATGGTCCCCTCCACTCCTGACGAGTCTCCCGCGCCCTACGGATCCGGGCCGCGGCCGGCTGGCGCCCTTTCCGCGGGCCGCCCCGGGGCGCGCGTGCGCATCCACCATCTCGCCGCGGCGAAGCAGCGCGGCGAGCGCTTCGCGATGCTCACCGCCTACGACCAGTACGCGGCCCAGATCTTCGACGAGGCGGGCATCGAGGTCCTCCTGATCGGCGACTCGGCCGCCAACAACGTCTTCGGCTACGAGACGAGCCTGCCCGTCACGGTCGATGACCTCCTCCCCCTGTGCCGCGCCGTCGCCCGTTCCGCCCGCCGGGCGCTCGTCGTCGCGGACCTGCCCTTCGGCAGCTACGAGACCTCCCCCGCCCAGGGCGTCGAAACGGGCGTGCGCTTCCTCAAGGAAGGCCTCGCCCACGCCGTGAAGATGGAGGGCGGGGCCTACTACGCGGACACCGTCCGCGCCATGGTCCAGGCCGGCATCCCCGTCATGGCCCACATCGGCTTCACCCCCCAGAGCGAGCACGCGCTCGGCGGCTACCGCGTCCAAGGACGGGGCGACGACGCCGCGCGCCTCATCGAGGACGCCAAGGCCCTCGAGGCGGCCGGGGCCTTCTGCGTCCTCATGGAGATGGTGCCCGCCGAGACCGCCGCCGCCGTGGACGCCGCGGTCAGCGTGCCGACCATCGGCATCGGCGCGGGCGCCTCGACCACCGGCCAGGTGCTCGTCTGGCAGGACATGGCGGGCCTACGAGGCGGCGAGGGCACGCGGATCGCCAAGTTCGTCAAGCAGTACGCGGACCTGCGCGGAACCCTGCTCGACGCCGCCCGCCGCTACGGCGAGGACGTCCGCTCAGGCACCTTCCCCGGGCCCGAGCACAGCTTCTAGCCCCGGCGCCTTCTAGCCCCGGCGCGGCCCTCAGTCCCGGTCCGACCAGCCGTCGCCGTTGGCATCGTCCGGGTCCCACGACCGGTTCCGCTCCTTGACCTTCTCGAGCGCGTGCTCGGCCTCTTCCCGTGTCGCATAGGGCCCGAGAAGCTGGGTCCAATCACTCATCGCGTCCTCTTCGACCTGATGGGTGCGGACGTTGTACCAATACTGCGTCATGCCGCTCGCCCTCCGTTCCCTCACGAGTACACTCAGCCTATGCCTTCACCGTCACCCACGGCACCCGTGGGCACACTTGTGCCCGGGTCCGTCTCGCCACTGCGCACCGTTCCGGGATCGATCCCCCGGCCCGAGTACGTCGGCAAGGACGGCCCGGAGCAATACCAGGGCAACGACGTGTATTCGCCGGAACAGATCGATCGCATCCGGGCAGCCGGGAGGATCGCGGCGCAGGCGATCGTCGAAGTCGGGCGGCACATCCGCCCTGGGGTGACGACAGACGAGCTCGACCGGATCGGCCACGAGTTCCTCGTGTCCCACGGCGCCTATCCCTCGACGCTCGGCTATCGAGGCTTCCCGAAGTCGCTGTGCACGTCGCTCAATGAGGTGATCTGCCACGGCATCCCGGATACGACCGTCCTCGCCGACGGCGACATCATCAATATCGACATCACCGCTTTCAAGGACGGTGTCCACGGCGACAGCAATTACACGTTCCTCGTGGGAGACGTGGACGACGAGTCGAGGCTGCTCGTGGAGCGGACGCAGGAGTCCCTCCGCAGGGCCATCAAAGTCGTCGCGCCCGGCCGCGAGATCAATGTGATCGGACGCGCGATCGAGTCGTACGCCAAGCGGTTCGGCTACGGCGTGGTGCGCGACTTCACCGGGCACGGAGTAGGCGAGGCCTTCCACTCCGGGCTGATCATCCCGCATTACGACGCCGCACCGGCTTACAGTCGGGTGATGGAGCCGGGGATGGTCTTCACGATCGAGCCGATGCTCACGCTCGGCAGCATTCAGTGGGACATGTGGGACGACGGTTGGACCATCGTCACACGCGACAGGCGGCGGACCGCTCAATTCGAGCACACGCTCGTGGTCACCGAGACGGGAGCCGAGGTCCTGACCCTCCCTTAGCCCGCTGTCCGGCTGGCCGCCGCCCGACCCCACACCACCCTATGAACACCTCCCCTACCTGCGAGAGGCGCAACGCATGTCCAAAGACGACAAGAAGAAGTCCACCCACCTCATCGGCGTCGACATCGGCGGCACGGGGATCAAGGGCGGAATCGTCGACCTCAAGAAGGGGAAGCTCGTCGGCGATCGTGTGCGCATCGACACGCCTCAGCCGGCCGCTCCTGAGCCGGTGGTCGAGGTCGTCGCTCGGGTCGTCGAAGAACTCTCAGCCCGGGACGGAGCGCCGGCCAGGGACACCCCGATCGGTGTGACGTTCCCCGGCATCATCCAGCATGGGGTAGCCCATTCGGCGGCAAACGTGGACAAGTCGTGGATCGACTTCGAGATCGACAAGTTCTTCAGCGAGCGCCTGGGGCGCCCTGTCGAGGTGATCAACGACGCCGACGCTGCTGGCCTTGCCGAAGTCCGCTACGGCGCCGGCAAGGGCGTTGACGGCACGGTCCTCGTCATCACGCTCGGAACGGGGATCGGCTCAGCCTTCGTCTTCGACGGCAAGCTCGTTCCCAACGCCGAGCTCGGGCATCTCGAGATCGACGGCTTCGACGCTGAGAGCAAGGCCTCCGCCGTTGCACGGGAACGGGACGGCATCGGCTGGGAAGACTACAGCGTCCGCCTCCAGCGCTACTTCTCCCACGTCGAGTTCCTGTTCTCGCCCGAGCTGTTCATCGTCGGTGGCGGCATCTCGAAGCGCGCCGATGAATACCTCCCACGGCTCAAGCTCCGCACCCCGATCATCCCGGCCGAGCTCAAGAACGAGGCTGGGATCGTGGGGGCCGCGCTTCAGGTGGCCATCCACCACAAGCTCAGGAAGTAGTCAGGCACAGGCCTGACGAGGAGGAGCCCGTTTCCGGCAGCTGCCTCGTCAGGCCTGTCCTGTTCGCCCTGTCAGCCGGCGTTCGCCCTGTCAGCCGTCGCCTACGGTGACTCCGCGTCGAGGCTGCCGCCCGACGCCGCTTCGGTCTGCTCCGACCGGAGCAGCTGGATCGCGGCCTCGAAATCCTCGAGCGAGTCAAACGACTGGTACACGCTTGCGAACCGCAGGTATGCGACGTGGTCCAGTTTCCGCAGGGGCCCGAGGATGGCCAGACCCACCTCGTGGGCTTGGATCTCCGCGGCCCCGCTCCCCCGGACCGTCTCCTCGACTTCTTGGGCCAGCATCGCGAGATCGTCCTCGGTCACGGGGCGGCCCTGACAGGCCTTCCGGACGCCGTTGATGACCTTGGACCGGCTGAACGGCTCGCCCACCCCCGAGCGCTTGACGACGGTCAGGCTCGTCGTCTCGATCGTGGTGAAACGCCGCCCGCACTTCGGGCACTGCCGTCGCCGACGGATCGCAGAGCCGTCGTCCTGGATGCGGCTGTCGACGACGCGCGAGTCCGGGTTGCGGCAGAAGGGGCAGTACATCCCTCAATTCTAGGGTGGGCCGGGAGCACCGCCAAGGCGATGACCACTAGATGTAGTGGTCGCCCCCACTAGGGGCGGGGGTCGAACTCGCGCTCCTCAAACCGACGGGCGACGGCGTCGCCATGCCCGGGGAGGTCCTCGGCGTCGGACAGGCTCCTGATGTGGCGGGCCACGGCGTCGAGCGCTGCCTCACTGTAATCGACGATCTGGACCGCCTTGAGGAACGTCGCGACGTTCAGTCCGGACGAGAACGCTGCGGTCCCGCTCGTGGGAAGCACGTGATTGGAACCGGCTGTGTAGTCGCCGAGGCTCACGGGGCTGTAGTCGCCTACGAAGATCGCCCCCGCGTTCCGGATGCGCGTCGCCACCTCAGCCGCGTCGGCCGTCATGATCTCGAGGTGCTCCGCGGCATAGGCGTCGCATACCGCTATGCCTGCATCGACGTCGTCCACGAGGACCGCGCCCGACTGACGCCCGGACAGCGCAGTCAGGACCCGCTCGCGGTGCTTTGTCACCTCGGCCTGTTCGGCGAGCTGCGCGCGTACGGCCTCGACGAGCGCGGGCGAGTCCGTGACGAGGACCGAGCCCGCGCGCGTGTCGTGTTCCGCCTGACTGATGAGGTCGGCGGCAACCAGCTCCGGCCGTGCAGTGCAGTCGGCGAGGATGGCGATCTCGGTCGGTCCAGCCTCGGCGTCAATGCCCACGATCCCCTTGACGAGGCGCTTGGCGGTGGCCACGAAGATGTTTCCGGGCCCAGTCACGACGTCAGCTGGCTCGATCGACGGCAGGAGGCCCTCGGCGTCCTCCGCCGAGGGAATCCCGTAGGCGAACGCGACGACTGCCTGAGCCCCGCCGATCGCATAGACCTCATCGATGCCCAGCAGCGCGGCAGCGGCGAGGATGGTCGGATGCGGAAGCCCTCCGTTGTCACGCTGCGGGGGTGAGGCGAGAGCGATGGACCCGACGCCCGCGGCCTGCGCCGGAATCACGTTCATGATCACCGAGGACGGGTAGACGGCGAGGCCACCGGGGACGTACAGCCCGACCCGACGCACGGGCACCCAGCGCTGGGTGACGGTAGCGCCGTCGCCGGGCCGAACGGTCACGTCCGCCGGCCGCTGCGCCTCGGCGAAGAGCCGAGCGCGCCGAATCGACTCCTCGAGAGCGGCGCGCACGGACGGATCGACCGATTCGAGCGCCTGCACAATTGCCTCGGCGGGAACACGCGGGTGGCGCTGCGCGACGCCGTCGAACTTCTCCGCGAACATCGACAGCGCCGCAAATCCGCCCGAGCGGACGTCAGCGATGATGCCGCGGACCGCGTCCTCGACCGCCGCGCCCTGCTCGGCCTCGAGCCGGGGCACGAGGGCCCTGAGTTCGGCGAGACCGAGGCTCCTGCCCCTGAGGTCGATCGTGCGGAAGTCGAGGGCGGATGCTGGCGATGTCACCCGCCCAGTCTACGTGTCGAAGCGATCAGCGGCGCGCGGGAGGGCTCCACAGGACGGTCACCAGCGCGAGGATGACGACGGCGACAATGGCCGGCCACAGCGCGAGCGCGCTGAGCGCGTCGAGGCCGAACGCTGAGCCGTCCACGCTCGGATCCTTCCGCGACGAGCCCAGCACCTGGCCGAGGCCGGTTCCGGTGAGCCACATCAGGAGACTCCCGATCACCGAGCCGACCAGGGCCGCGAGGTAGCGGGCAGCGAAACCGAAGCGAAGGTGCGCGCGGACGACGAAGACCACGACGACGAGCCCGGCCAAGGCCGCGAGGCCCGCGAACACGAGGTCGCGAGGGAGCCACTGCTGATAGTCCGAGCCGTCCCCGTACAGCCGGCCTCCCGGCGCCGCGAGCCACCAGACGACGCCGAGCACGATCCCCGCCACGAGAGGCGAGAGCAGCCAACGGAGGACAAGGGGCCACCCAGGCCAGAGGCGGGGCTCAAGCATCGAGGCACGCCGGGCCGAGGAGGACTTTGAGGTCGCCGAAGAGGGCAGGATTCGGATTCACGCGCAGATGGACTCCCAGTTTCATGACCTCGATGCTCCGGGTCCCTTGGAGCCGGAGCTGGACCTCGCTGTGCCCCGGATGCGTCTTGAGCACTTCGCCGAGCCGGGTGACGACGCGCTCCGTGGCCTTGTGGGTCGGCATCGAAATCACGACGGGGCCGCCGTCGGCCTGGCTCAGGTCGGGGACAGTGAGCTCCATCGCGCTCAGCATGACGGCGCCGTCGTCCCGCCGCTGGAGGCGGCCCTTGACCACGACGATGAGGTCCTCGGCGAGGATTGACGAGATGGGCCCGTAGACCTGGCCGAAGAACATGACCTCCATCGACGCACCCAGGTCCTCGACCTCGGCCCGCGCATAGGCGTTGCCACTCGCCTTGGCAATGCGGCGGCTGAGCGACGTGATCATGCCGGCAATCGTGACGATCGCGCCGTCGGCCGGGCCTTCGTCCGAGATGAGCTGGGAGATCGCATGGTCCGCGTGACCCTCGAGCACGCCCTCAAGGCCCTGGAGCGGATGGTCCGAGACATAGAGTCCGAGCATGTCGCGCTCGAACGCGAGGCGGTCCTTCTTCTCCCATTCGGGCAGCTCGGGAATCTCGACCGCGAGCCCCGACGAGAGTTCGCCGCCCGCGCCGCCGTCGAACGCGCTGAAGAGGTCGAACTGGTTGGCCGCCTCGTTGCGTTTGAGGACGACGACGGCGTCGACCGCCTCTTCATGGATCATCGCCAGGGAGCGACGCGGGTGGCCGAGCGAGTCGAACGCACCGGCCTTGATGAGCGATTCGATCGTGCGCTTGTTGCAGACGACCGCCGGGACCTTCTGGAGGAAGTCGCTGAAGCCGGTGAACGCCCCCTTCTCCTCGCGGGCTTCGACCATCGAGTGCACGACGTTCGCGCCCACGTTGCGGATCGCGCCCATGCCGAAGCGGATGTCGTTGCCCACTGGGGTGAAGTTGAGCGCCGACTCGTTGACGTCCGGCGGCAGGACGGTGATGCCCATCCGTCGGCATTCGTTGAGGTACATGGCGCACTTGTCCTTGTCGTCGCCCACGGACGTCAGGAGCGCCGCCATGTATTCGGCGGGATAGTGGGCCTTGAGGTAGGCGGTCCAGTACGAGACGACGCCGTAGGCCGCCGAGTGCGCCTTGTTGAAGGCGTAGTCGGAGAACGGCAGCAGAATGTCCCAGAGTGTCCTGACCGCATCGGCTGAGTACCCGCGCTCGCGCATTCCAGAGGAAAAGCCTTCGAACTGCTTGTCCAGCTCGGACTTCTTCTTCTTGCCCATCGCGCGCCGAAGGATGTCGGCTTGGCCGAGCGAGTAGCCGGCGAGCTTCTGCGCGATGGCCATCACCTGCTCCTGGTACACGATCAGGCCGTAGGTCCCGCCGAGAATGTCTTCGAGGGGCTCCGCCAGTTCCGGGTGGATCGGCGTGATTTCCTGCAGTCCGTTCTTGCGCAGCGCGTAGTTCGTGTGGGCGTTCGCGCCCATCGGGCCGGGACGGTAGAGGGCGAGGACGGCGGAGATGTCCTCGAAGTTGTCCGGTCGCATGAGCTTCAGGAGCGACCGCATGGGACCGCCATCGAGCTGGAAGACGCCCAGCGTGTCGCCGCGGGCCAGGAGCTCGTACGAATCGGCATCGTCGAGCGGGAGGCGTTCGAGGTCGAGGTCCTCTCCTCGATTGAGCTTGATGTTGTCGAGCGCGTCGGTGATGATCGTGAGGTTCCTCAGCCCGAGGAAGTCCATCTTGATGAGGCCGAGGCCCTCGCAGGTCGGATAGTCGAACTGCGTGATGACCTGGCCGTCCTGCTCGCGGCGCATGATCGGGATGATGTCGATGAGCGGATGCGACGACATGATGACGCCGGCCGCGTGGACACCCCACTGGCGCTTGAGGCCCTCTAGCCCGAGTGCCGTCTCGAAGACCCGCTGTGCGTCCGCGTCGGTCCGCAGGAGCTCGCGCATCTCCTCGGCCTCGCCGTAGCGCTTGGCCTCAGGGTTGTGGATGTCGACGAGCGGCATGCCCTTGCCCATGACGTCGGGCGGCATGGCCTTCGTGAGCCGCTCGCCCACCGAGAAGGGGTACCCGAGCACGCGGGAGGAGTCTTTGAGCGCCTGCTTGGCCTTGATCGTTCCATACGTGACGATCATCGCGACCCTGTCGTCGCCGTACTTCTCGGTCACGTACTTGATGACCTCGGGACGGCGGCGATCATCGAAGTCCACGTCGAAGTCCGGCATCGAGACCCGATCAGGGTTGAGGAAGCGCTCGAAGATGAGGCCGTGGTCGAGCGGGTTGAGGTCGGTGATCCGCATGGCGTACGCAGCCATGGAACCGGCACCGGAACCGCGGCCGGGGCCGACGCGGATTCCGTTGTCCTTGGCCCAGTTGATGAAGTCGGCAACGACGAGGAAGTAGCCCGGGAAGCCCATCTGGGTGATGATCCCGATCTCGTACTCCGCCTGCTTGCGGACCGCGTCCGGGATCCCGTCCGGGAAGCGGTAATGGAGGCCACGCTCGACCTCCTTGACGAACCACGTCTCCTCGTTCTCCCCATCGGGGCAGGGGTAACGGGGCATGTAGCTCGCCTTGGTGTTGAACTCGACGTCGCACCGCTCGGCGATGAGCAGCGTGTTGTCGCACGCCTCGGGGTGGTCGCTGAAGATAGCCCGCATCTCTGCCGGCGACTTGAGGTAGAACTCGTCGGCGTCGAACTTGAAGCGCTTTGGGTCGGCGAGCGTCGAGCCGGACTGGACGCACAGGAGCGCGGCATGGCTCGAGGCATCCTCGGCGTGCGTGTAGTGGAGGTCGTTGGTCGCCACGAGCGGGAGCCCCAGGTCCTTCGCGAGCTTGATGAGGTCCGCCTGCACCCCGCGCTCGATGTCCAGGCCGTGGTCCATGACCTCGCAGAAGAAGTTCTCCTGGCCGAAGATGTCCCGGAACTCCGCGGCGGCCTCCCGCGCCTCCTTGTAGAGGCCAAGACGCAGTTTGGTCTGGACCTCGCCGGACGGGCAGCCCGTCGTGGCGATGAGCCCCTTGCCGTAGGTCTGGAGGAGCTCCCGGTCCATTCGAGGCTTGTAGAGGTAGCCCTCGAGGGAGGCGAGCGAGGACATGCGGAACAGGTTGTGCATTCCCTGGGTGTTTTCCGCCCACATGGTCATGTGCGTGTAGGCACCCGCGCCCGAAACGTCATCGCGCCCGCCGTCGCCCCACCGGACGCGCGTCTTGTCCCGCCGAGCGGTTCCCGGAGTGAGGTACGCCTCGACGCCGATGATGGGCTTGATGCCCGCGTCGGTGGCCTTCTTCCAGAAGTCGAAGGCACCGAAGACGAACCCGTGGTCCGTCGTCGCGACGGCGTTCATGCCGAGCTCTTCCGCGTGGCTGAAGAGGTCGCCCAGACGCGCCGCGCCGTCGAGCATCGAGTACTCGGTGTGGTTGTGGAGATGAACGAACGACCCGGTGGAACTCACTGCTCCAGTCTAGGCTCGACGTCCGACAGGTCAGCGGCGGTCGCCCCGCAGCGTGTCGATCGCGTACTGCAGATCGGCCGGGTAAGGACTCGTGACCTGGATCCACTCGCCGGTGCGAGGGTGGGCGAAGCCGAGCCGGTACGCGTGCAGCCACTGGCGTGTGAGGCCGAGCTCGGCGGCAAGCCGTGGGTCGGCTCCGTAGGTGAGGTCGCCGGCGCAGGGGTGGTGGAGCGCGGAGAAGTGTACGCGGATCTGATGGGTGCGTCCGGTCTCAAGGTGGATCTCGACGAGGCTCGCGCGGCCGAACGCCTCGAGGACCTCGTAATGCGTCACGGAGGCGCGGCCGTCCTCGACCACGGCGAACCGCCAGTCGTAGCCGGGGTGCCGGCCGATCGGCGCGTCGATCGTGCCCTCGAGGGGATCCGGAAGCCCCTGCACGACGGCGTGGTAGACCTTGTCCACCGTCCGCTCCTTGAACGCCCGCTTGAGCGCGGTATAAGCGGGCTCGGTCTTCGCCACGACCATCGCGCCCGAGGTCCCCACGTCGAGCCGGTGAACGATCCCGGCGCGCTCCGGAGCGCCCGAGGTCGAGATCCGGAAGCCGTCGGCCGCGAGGCCACCCACCACCGTGGGGCCGACCCAGCCCGGGGACGGGTGTGCGGCGACGCCCACCGGCTTGTCGACGACCACGAAGTCCTCGTCGTCGAGGAGGATCTCGAGGCCGTCCACGTGCTCCACCACCACTTCCAGGGGATCGCGCCCTTCCGGCGCGTCGACTTCGATCACTTCGCCGGCCGTCAGCCGGCCGGACTTGGCCAAGGGACGGCCGCCGACGGTGGCATGGCCGCCGGCAAGCAGCTGTGCAGCCGCCGAGCGCGAGACCCCCAGCAAGGCTGAGAGCCCGGCGTCCGCGCGCGCGCCCGCAAGCTCCTCCGGCACACTGTACCGTTCAGGCACCCGGCGTCTCCCCGGCGTCGTCCGAGGGACCGCTTGCGCCCTTGGCGCTGCCGCGTCCGTGACGGGTGCCGTCTGCCCCAATCCCGAGGAGTGTGAGGAGACAGATGAGGGCCACACCGGTGACGACCGCTGAATCGGCGACGTTGAAGATGGCGAAGTTCGGCAGCTGGATGAAGTCCACGACGTGCCCCATCCCGAAGGACGGCTCGCGGAAGAGCCGGTCAGTGAGGTTGCCCAGCGCCCCTCCGAGGACAAGGCCCAAGGCCACCGCCCAACCGATCGAGCGGACTCGGCGGGCAAACACGATGATCGCTACCGCGACCACGGTCATGATGATGCTGAAGACCCAGGTGACGTTCTCTCCGATGGAGAACGCTGCCCCCGAGTTCCGGATGTAGTACCAGTGCAGGAGCGGCGGAAGCACCGGGATGCGCTCCCCCTCCACCATGGTGCTGGTGACCCAGTGCTTCGTCGTCTGGTCGAGAACATACGCGACGACCGCAAGGGCCGCGAGGACCACCAGGGCCCGGCGGTCGATCCGCTTCTCGGGCGCGGGCTGCTGGTTCCGCGGAGGCGTCACCGGGGAGGAGTTGTCCATACTGCTTTCCGTTGGCATGCCGAAGCCGGCGACCGCAGGATTCGCGGCCGCCGGCTCGGGACTTCGCTTGTCAGACCTCGGCGTTGTCGGGGATCTCGCTCGACACGACCGAGCCACGGGCGTCGAGATCGCGGAGCTGACCCTCGATGTAGGCCTTGAGGCGTGCCCGGTAGTCGCGCTCGAATCCGCGGAGCTGCTCGACCTTGCGCTCGAGTACCGAACGCTGCTGCTCGAGGGCGCCCAACGTCTTGCGGGACTTCTCCTGGGCCTCGTTGACGAGGCTGCTCGCCTCGATCTGGGCCTCGGCGATGATCTTGTCCCGCTGGTCGATGCCGTCCTGCACATGCTTGTCGTGCATCTGCTGTGCCATCGCAAGGAGGCCTGCGGCCGACTCGGCCGTCTGGTTCACATTCGCCTGAGCGGGGGCCGGAGCCTGGGCGGGCGTCGGCTCCGGCTTTGCGACCTCAGCGGGCTTCGTCTCCTGGGCGGCCGGCTTCTCCGCCGGAACAGCAGCGCCGCCCTTGGAGGTGAGCTCGGCGACCTTCTTGCGAAGCTCGTCGTTCTCCTGGTTCAGACGGCGAAGCTCGATGACGATCTCGTCCAGGAAGTCATCAACCTCGTCCTGGTCGTATCCCTCGCGGAACTTCGTCGGCTGGAAACGCTTGTTGACGACATCTTCTGGCGTCAGAGCCATCTGCTCACCTCTTTGGTCTAGTCAGTCAGGGGCTTGCGCCACCTTGACTACCGTAACTGACTTGCGCCCGCACGCTCCACTCCGCGGCATCATGCCGCTTCGTGGCGTCGGGACTCTGCTATGAACCTACGCGAGATTCCTAACGATTGCCATAGCGATGTTGACAACAATCGCCAGGACGATAAAGCCGAGATCGAGACTCATCGAACCGATCCGGACTGGCCGGAGAAGGCGCCGTGAAAGTCTCATCGGCGGATCCGTCACCGTGTAGATCGCACTCGCAGCGACGAGCGAAGCGCCTCTCGGCCGCCACGACCGCGCAAAGGACTGCACCCAGTCATAGACCAAGCGCCCCAGGAGTGCCACGAAGAACAGCTCGAGGAGCAGATAGACGACGGCCCACAGGATGCTCACGGAACTCAGCTCTGGTTGAAGAAGGTGGCCTGCCCGTCGCTGACCTTCTTGTCCTCGCCGAGGACTTCGATGGTCGTGGGCGTCAGAAGGAAGACCTTGTTCGTGACACGCTCGATGCTGCCGTGGAGGCCGAAGACGAGGCCAGCCGAGAAGTCCACGAGTCGCTTCGCGTCGGCCTCGCCCATGTCCGTGACGTTCATGATCACGGGAATGCCTTCGCGGAAGCTCTCGCCGATCACCTTGGCGTCGTTGTACGAACGGGGATGCACGGTCGTGATCTGGCGGAGGCCAGAGTCCTCGCGGACCGCGGCAGCGCGCTTGATGGGGGTCACGGGGGCCCGGTACTCCTCTACTTCGGCAGCAGCAGGCTCGCGGGTGGCGAGCGCCTGACGGCGTTCTTCACGCTCGGTGTGCACCGGCTTGTCCTCTTCCGTACGTACGTCTTCCGTGCGGGCGTTCTGGGGCTCAGCCTCGAACTGCTCATCGCTGTCCGCGAGGCCGAGGTAAACCATGGTCTTCCGCATAACTCCGGCCATGCTCGACTCCTGTACTCGGGCCGCGCGGTCCTCGTGCACCGGGTCCCGGCCCTGAAGGTCCCGACTCTTCGACGCTACAACACGCGGGGCCGCGGACCGAGCACATCCGTACCGATCCGAACGTGTGTCGCACCTGCCGCAATCGCCTGCTCGAGGTCCTGGCTCATGCCTGCAGACACCATCGTCGCACGCGGATGGCTCTTTCGCAGTTCAGCCGCACAGTCAGCAAGGCGCGCGAACGCACGAGCCGGTTCCTCTCCCAGCGGGGCCACCGCCATGATGCCCGCGAGCCGCAGCGCCGGAGAGGAGGCGATGAGGTCGGCCAGGGACGGGACGTCGGCAGGGAGTGCGCCCCCTCGTCCGGGCGCCGCATTCTGGTCCAGGTTCACTTGGATGAGGCACGCGAGCGGAGGGCGACCCTCACGCGCCCGGTCGGACCCGGCGGCCTTGGCGAGCGCCGAGGCGAGAGCCGGCCGATCCACGGAATGGACCGTGTCGGCGTACCGCACGACGCTCTTGGCCTTGTTGGTCTGGAGTTGTCCGATGAAGTGCCACGAAAGGTGGAGATCGCCGAGCAGGGCGGCCTTCGCGGATGCCTCCTGGTCGCGGTTCTCCCCCACCTCCGTGACCCCGAGTCCGGCCAAGGCACGGACGTCGCTCGCCGGATGAAACTTTGTGACCACGATGAGCTGGGGGGCCGCGTCGCGGCCCGCGGCACGCGACGCGGCCTCGATCCGTTCCCGCACCCGGGCCAGGTTGGCCGCGAGCTCGGCACGGCGTTCGTCCGTCGGCAGGGTCGGCGCCTCAGCCATGCGACCACACGACGCCGGCGAACCGACCTTCCCCGGGTGCACGGCGGTGCGAGAACAGCCGCGCCTCCTCGAGCGTGCAGCCAACGGCCTCCTTGTGCACCGCAACCCCCAATCCGGCGAGCTGGCGTTCGACGCCGGCGGGCAGGTCGAGCGCGGGCGTGCCCCACGAGGTGGCCGAGGCCGTCCCCGGCGCGAGCGCCGAGACCTCGTCACGCAGCGGGGCGGGAACTTCGTAGCAGCGGCCGCAGATGCTCGGCCCCAGCCAGGCCTCGAGGTCCGCCGCTCCGCGCCGTCGCAGTGCCTCCACAGCAGCAGGGACCACGCCCGCGGCCAGCCCGACGCGGCCAGCATGGACCGCGCCCAGCGCCGGGCGCCCGTCGTCGAAGTGGCCCGCAAGCAGGATGGGCACGCAATCGGCGACCATGACCGCCACCGGAACGCCGGCCGAGAGGAGCGCGTCCGCAACCGGAGCGTCCCCACTCTCTTCCGCCCACACGGCCTCTGCCCCGTGGACCTGCTCCATGTACTGCACGCGCTCGGTGCCGACGGCCGCCGCGAGCGACGCCCGGTGGCGGCGCACGGCGTCGTCGTCCGAGCCGACGTGGAACGCGAGGTTGCCTGCGGCGACGGCGGTGAAGGCGGCAGTGACGCCGGGACGGATGTCCCGGCGCCACCAGAAGATGTCCGTTGCGACGGCGCCTTCCGGGCCCTGCCCGGACGTGCGCTGGGTCACTTGAGGAAGTCGGGCACGTCGAGGTCGTCGCGCGAGCCGGTGAGGTCGTGCTCGACCACGGCGGGCAGTTCGACGTCGAAACCGGAGTCGGCGGGCGTCGTGTGGGACTGGCTCCACTGGCTGAGACCGCCGTGGGTCTGCGCCGGCTGGGCGACCGGGCGCGTCGGGGCCTGCTGCGGGGCGGACGACGGCGGTCCGGCCGGGGCGGGAGGCGCCGCCTTGGCCTTCGTGTCCTCGAGCGACGGCGACGTGGCCTTGACGTCGTCGAAGCCGGCTGCGATGACCGTCACGCGCGCTTCGTCGCCGAGCGCGTCGTCGATCACGGCGCCGAAGATGATGTTCGCCTCGGGGTGCGCGACCTCCTGGACGAGACGCGCCGCCTCGTTGATCTCGAAGAGGCCGAGGTCGCTGCCGCCTTGGATCGAGAGGAGCACGCCGTGTGCGCCGTCGATCGACGCCTCGAGCAGCGGCGACGCGATGGCGAGCTCGGCGGCCTTCACGGCGCGGTCCTCGCCCCGCGCGGAGCCGATACCCATGAGCGCGGAGCCCGCACCCTGCATGACGGACTTGACGTCGGCGAAGTCGAGGTTGATGAGGCCGGGGGTCGTGATGAGGTCCGTGATGCCCTGGACGCCAGACAGGAGGACCTGGTCGGCGGAGCGGAACGCATCAAGGACGGAGACGTTGCGGTCGCTGATCGAGAGCAGCCGGTCGTTGGGGATCACGATGAGCGTGTCCACCTCGTCGCGGAGCGCCTCGATGCCATTCTCGGCCGACGTTGCGCGACGGCGCCCCTCGAACGTGAAGGGGCGCGTGACGACGCCGATCGTGAGCGCACCGAGCGAGCGGGCGATCCGTGCGACGACCGGCGCACCGCCGGTGCCGGTTCCGCCGCCCTCGCCTGCGGTGACGAAGACCATGTCGGCCCCGCGAAGGACCTCCTCGATCTCGTCCGCGTGGTCCTCCGCCGCCTGGCGACCGACCTCCGGGTTGGCGCCGGCGCCGAGACCACGGGTGAGCTCGCGGCCGACGTCGAGCTTGACGTCCGCGTCGCTCATGAGCAGCGCCTGGGCGTCCGTGTTGATGGCGATGAATTCCACACCTCGCAGACCGACTTCGATCATGCGGTTGACTGCGTTCACGCCACCGCCGCCAATGCCGACGACCTTGATGACGGCCAAGTAGTTCTGCGGTGCTGCCACGTTGAGTGTCCCTTGTTCGAAAGCCTGCTAGTTCTGCAAGAGGCTGGATCCCACAACCTTAACCCTCAACTGGAAGGTTATAGTTATGTCAACTAGCTCTTGGTGAAGACGGTATTTCCCGGGATTCGCAGGCGCAACGACCATGACAGCGTGTCGCCGTCATTGTGTCGCGCCCTATCGCGTCACGGGATGCCACGGCGTACTGACATCGAAGACGTTCACGGGGGCCTGGCCCTGCGCCGGATTCTGTGCGCTCTTCATGAGCGCTTGGAGCACCTTGGCCTTGAGGTCGCGGTCCTGAGCGTTCCCCCAGACAACCGTCTGGCCGTTGGAGAGCTTGAGCTGCACCGAGTCCACGGACTCGGCCGAGGCCGTGGCCAGCTGACCGAGGACGTCCGCCGGGAGGGCCGAAAGCACCCCGGTGACAGCCAGGAAAGTGTCGTGCGACATGTGGGCGCCCTGCGGGTCGATGACCGGCACGGGATAGGCCGACGGGTCCTTCGCCGTCGCTATCTGGACTCCGTCCCCGTCGACCACGGAGTATCCGTCCGTCTGCTTCACAAGAGCTACCGGCACGCGTTCGACGACTGTGACCAGGAGCGTGTTCGGCGGGACTGCCCGGCTCTCGACAGACTTGACCTGGACGATCGGTGCTACGAGGCGGCTCACGTCGGAGGGAGTGACGAGCGGCAGCGGCCTGCCCCGCAGTGGCGCAAGGGCTGCTTGGACCTGGGCCGGGGCCAGCATCTTCGTGCCCTCGACGGTGATCGTGCGGACCGCCAGCACGGGGCTGAAGACGGCGAGTGCCATGACGGCCGCGACCACCGCAACGATGGAGACGACGGCGAGGATGGCCCGGCGCCGGACTCGCTTCGCACGCGGAACAGGGAAGGCGAGCACGGGCGCAGGTCGCCGCGCGGCACGGCTGGGCCGATCATCGGAGCCGTCGACGGCGTCCCCGACCTCGGCATCTCGGGTGCCGGCATCGGAGGCGTCGACGGGATGAAGCACGGTGACCTTGGCCGAACGGCCGAGCGAGATCCGGCTGCCGCCCGGGTCTTCGCTGCCGCCGGCGACGAGCGGCGGCTCGTCGAAGGACGTCCCGCCGTGGTCCTCCGCAGTCGACGGGCTAGACGTCGGAGACCCTGAGGACCCCAGCCGGGGAACCCCCGGCTTCCGTGGACTAGGCGCCATCTTCCGCCCCCCTTCTCCGGCCCGAGCCTTCCAGCGCCGCCAGGAGGGCCGGTCCGAGGGCCGTGACGTCGCCCGCACCGACGGTGAGCAGGATGTCTCCGGGCGCGGCGATGGCGGCAAGCTCGGCGACCGCCTTCTCCGCCGACGGCGCGTAGGAGCCTTCCGGGAGGGTATTGGCCACGAGCTCGCTCGTCACGCCGGGAATCGGATCCTCCCGGGCAGGATAGATGTCCAGCACACGCACTGTGTCAGCCGCCGAAAGCGCTGCTGCGAAGTCCCGGGCGAACTCCCGCGTGCGGGTGAACAGATGTGGCTGGAAGATGACGTGCACGCGCCCCTCCCCCGCGACCGCGTGCGCCGCACCCAGCGCCGCGCGCACCTCCGTCGGATGGTGGGCGTAGTCGTCGTAGACCCGGACACCGCGCGCCTGGCCCTTGAATTCGAACCGCCGCGCCGCGCCGCTGAAGGTCGCGAGCGAGGCGGCCGCGGCTCCGGGGTCCGCCCCGAGCCCTACGACGACGGCGGCGAACGCGCCCGCCGCGTTGAGCGCGTTGTGGGTTCCGGGCACTGTGAGGGGAAGCGGAACGGTGCCTCCCTCCCATTCCACTTCCCATCCTGGCGACGCGCCGTGCTGCGCGACGAGCCGCACGTCGGCGTCGGCTGACGTCCCGTAGAGGAGGACGCGCGGACGGCCGCCGAGCGCCGTTCGCCGCCTTTCCGCGACTCCTCGAGCGCCAGGGTCGTCTCCGCAGGCGACGAGCAGGCCCTCGGAGGGCAGAAGCCCTGCGAACTCGTCGAAGGCGGCCCGGACAGCCTCCGCGGTGCCGTAGTGGTCCAGATGATCGGCTTCGACGTTCGTGACGACCTCGACGAGGGGCCGATAGTTCAGGAACGAGGCGTCCGACTCGTCGGCCTCCGCCACGAAGATGTCCGCCGCCCCGTGAGCGGCGTTGACACCGAGGGCCGGGATGTTGGCCCCGATCGCGAAGCTCGGGTCGAGGCCCGCGCCGCGCAGCATCCACGTGGCCATCGACGTCGTCGTCGTCTTGCCGTGGGTTCCGGCCACCGCGAGGACACGGCTCCCGGCCATGGCTGCGGCCAGCCCTTCGGAGCGGTGCAGGACGCGGAGGCCACGGGACCGGGCTTCGGCAAGTTCAGGGTTGTCGGGCCGGATCGCCGACCCGGCAACGACCGTCTGCGCGTCGCCGAGGTTGGCCGCGTCGTAGCCGACGGCGATCCGTGCGCCGAGCGCGGAGAGATCGGCCAAGACGGGGAGGTCCTTGGCATCCGAGCCGCTCACCGGCACGCCCCTCGCGACCATCACGCGCGCCACGGCCGACATGCCCACACCACCGACGCCGACGAAATGGACGCGCCCGAGTTCCGCCAGGGCAGTGCCGAGCTCGCCCGCGCCGGTTGGGTCCCCCTGGATCGAGTTCTGTCCGTTCACGCCTGAGCCGCCTCCATCACCATCGCCGCCATCGCATCGTCCGCGTCGCGGACTCCGAGCGCTTTCGCTCGCTCGGACATGTCCTTGAGCCTCACGGGGTCCGCCAGAAGCGGCAGCACTTCGCGTTCAACCCATTCCGGAGTGAAGTCCGCGTCCCGAACGAGCAGCGCCCCGCCGGCTTCGACGAGGCCGCGTGCGTTGAGGGCCTGCTCCCCATTGCCGATCGGAAGGGGAACGAACACCGCGGGGACCCCGACGGCTGCAACCTCGCAGACCGTGCCGGCGCCCGCGCGGCACAGGAGCAGGTCGGCCGCGGCATAGGCAAGCTCCATGCCGTCGACGTACTCGACCTGTCGGTAGCCCTCGGCGGCGAGGGGCTCGCCGTCGTCGCCCTTGACCGCCTTGCCCCGGCCCGTGATGTGGAGGGTCTGGATGCCCTCCCGGGAGAGTGCCTCCAAAGACGCCGCCAGCGTCCGGTTGATGCTCAGGGCACCGGACGACCCGCCGGTGACGACGAGCGTGGGCCGCTCGGGATCGAGTCCGAGCGCACGCCGGGCATCGCCCTGCACCGCCTCTCGGTCCAATCTGGACACCTCGGGCCGCATCGGCATTCCCACGAGCCGCGCGTGCCGTAGCTTCGTCTCCGGGAACGCCTTCCCGACCCGTTCGGTGAAGAGGGCTCCGACCCGGTTGGCCAGACCCGCACGGGTGTTGGCCTCGTGGAGGACGATCGGGGTCCCTCGCCTCCGCGCCGCGATGTACATCGGGGTGCAGACGTAGCCGCCGACTCCGACCAGCACGTCCGCCTCTGCCCGCTCGAGCACTTCCGTCGCCTGGCGCACTGCGCGGGCGAGCCGACTGGGCAGGCGGACGAGGTCGAGGCTGGGGCGGCGCGGGAGGGGCACCCGATCGATCGTCGCCAGTTCGAATCCCGCCTGGGGTACGAGCCTCGTCTCCATCCCCGACGCCGTGCCGACAGCGAGGATCTTCGCCGAAGGCTCACGCCGCACCACGGCCTGCGCGATGGCCAAGAGCGGGCTGACGTGCCCTGCGGTTCCTCCACCGGCGAGGACGACGGACAGTCCGGACGATGACGCGTGCGCGGGCATTCCAGTGGAGTCCTCAAGGGGCATTGCTACGTGGTGACCTTCCGCTTCGTCGCCGTCTGCGACCTCTTTGCGCGGCCGAAGATCCGCTTCGGGCGCTCGCTGCCCTCGGGTCGTATCTCCTCGCGGGCCAGAGACAAGACTACGCCGATGCCGCACAGACAGCTCACGAGCGCCGAGCCGCCCGACGAGATGAAGGGCAACGGCACGCCGATGACCGGGAGGAGGCCCGTGACCATCGCCATGTTGAGGGCGGCCTGGCCGAGGATCCAGGCCATGATCGTGCCAGCGAGCACTCGGGGGAAGAGCTCCTTCTGGCGCACGACGACCCGGAAGATCGCGATCGCGAGGACCGCGAAGAGCGCCAGGACGAGCAGCGTGCCGAAGAGCCCCAGCTCCTCGCCGAGGACCGAGAAGATGAAGTCGTTCTGGGCCTCAGGGATCCAGTTGTACTTCTGCCTGCTCTGGCCGAGCCCCACACCGAGCCAGCCTCCCGAGGCGAGGCCCTGCAGGCCGTTCTGGACCTGGTACCCGAAGTCGGCTCCTTGGGTGCACATCGCCGGTGATTGGCCCAGCCATTCGTAGATGCGGCACATGCGGTTCGCACTCGTCACCGCGAAGCCGGCGGCGCCCACACTCATGAGGGCCCCGGTCGCCACGAAGATGCGCGTCGGGATCCCGCCGAAGAACAGGCCGGCCGTGACGACGAGAAGGATCACGAGCGTCGTCCCGAGGTCGTGGCCCCAGATCACCAGACCGGCGACGAGGAGCCCCATGGGGACGACCGGCACAAGGGCGTGGCTCCACCGGTCGAGGAGTTCGGACTTCTTGTTCAGGACGGTGGCCATCCACAGCGCCAGAAGGAGTTTTGCGAACTCGGAGGGTTGGACGCTGAACCCGGCGACATCGATCCAGTTTCGGTTGCCGAGGACCCGGCTGCCGACGATCTGCACGAGCCCGAGGAGCACCAGGGTGATAGCCATGCCCGGCCAGGCGAACCGTTTGAGCCACCTCACGTTGATGCGAGAGATCACGAACATCCCGACGACGCCGAGGACACCGAAGAGAGCCTGCTTGAGCGCCGCGCTGTAGGGGCTCTCGCCGAGCGAGATGCTCTCGACGCTCGATGCCGAGAGCACCATCATGATGCCGATCGCGGTCAGGGCGAGGGTTGAGCCCAAGATGAGGTAGTAGCCGGCGCCCGCCCCAAGCCGTCCGGGGCCCTCGAGGCGTCCCCACAGCGTCTGGACTGTCCTCGCCGGACGTTCCTGCTGCGCTGTGGCCATCCTCTACTCCTTGCTCTGGGCCTTCCCCTCGGCGAGCCTGCGCACGGCGTCGGTGAACGCCTTGCCACGCTGCGCGTAGGACGCGAACTGGTCCATCGAGGCAGCCGCCGGTGCCATGAGCACCGTGTCGCCCGTCCCCGCGGCCTCTGCCGCGCGCTCGACGGCGCGGGCCATGATGGTCGCCCCGTCGGGCCGGTCTTCTTCAGTGTCGCCCGGCTCGATGCGGATCACCGGGACATTCGGAGCGTGTCGCGCGAGGGCTCCCGAGAGGTCGCTGCTGTCGACCCCGATCAGCACAACCGCCTTGAGTCGGACCGCCTGCCGCGAGACCAGCTCGTCGTACGTCACGCCCTTGGAGAGCCCGCCTGCGATCCACACGACGGAGCCGAAGGCGGCGAGTGAGGCACTCGCCGCATGGGGGTTGGTCGCCTTCGAGTCATTGACCCAGACGACGCCGTCGATCGTCGCCACGGGCTGGATGCGGTGGTCGCCGGGGAGGTAGTTCCGCAGGCCCTCGCGGACCGCGACCGGCTCTACCCCGACGGCACGCACGAGGGCCGCGGCTGCAAGGGCGTTGGCCACCATGTGGCGGGGTGCGATCTCGCCGAGGTCCGTGACCGAGGCGAGCTCCGCCGCGTGGTCACGCCTCTCCGGGATGAAGGCACGGTCCACGAGCAGCCCATCGACGACTCCGAGCATGCTCAGTCCAGGGGTGTGGGTGGTGAAGCCGATGGCCCGGCAGCCCTCCACGACGTCGGCTTCCTCGACCATCCGCTCGGTCTCGATCTGCTCGGCGTTGTAGACCGCCGCCATCTGGGTGTTGCGGTAGATCTTGGCCTTGTCGGCGAGGTAGCTCTCGTAGGAGCCGTGCCAGTCCACGTGGTCCTCGGCGACGTTGAGCACGACCGACGCGACGGGTGAGAGCGACTCGGCCCAGTGCAGCTGGAAGCTCGAGAGCTCTACGACGAACGCGTCGTAGTCCACGGGCTCCCGGATCGCGTCGAGGATCGGTGTGCCCACGTTGCCCACAGCAACGGCCTTGAGCCCCGCGGCCCGCAACATGGACTCAGCCATGCCCACCGTCGTCGTCTTCCCGTTGGTGCCCGTCACGGCGAGCCACGCTGCCGTCTTCTTGCCGCGCCGTGACCGCACCCGCCACGCGAGTTCGACGTCGCCCCAGACGGGGATGCGCTTCCGGTCTGCCGCGGCGAGGACAGCCTGATCCGGCCGCCAGCCGGGGGAGGTCACGACCAGGTCCGGCAGCTCCCCCTCGACGAGGGGAAGGGCCTGCACCGCTTCGGGGCCGAGCAGCACGTCGACGGCGCCGACGATCCGGAGGGTCTCCGCCTGCGCCTGGGTCCGCTCGGTCACCGATCCGTCGACGACGACGACGCTCGCCCCGAGTTCGATGAGCGTGTCGGCCGCGGCGAACCCCGAGATCCCGATGCCTGTGACGACGACCCGGAGCCCGGACCAGTCGGCGTCCCATGAACTGAGCGATGCGAGCCGTTCACGCCGTTGCTCCTGCAAGTCCTTGCCTCCGGTCACAGTCCAGCCACCCACTCCGCATAGAACACTGCCAGCGCCACGGCCACGAAGAGCCCTGCGAGAATCCAGAATCTGACGACCACCGTCACCTCGGCCCAGCCCTTGAGTTCGAAGTGGTGCTGGAGAGGGGCCATCTTGAACAGGCGTTTCCCCTTTGTGAGCTTGAAGTAGCCCACTTGGAGGATGACCGAGAGCGTGATGAGCACGAACAGGCCGCCCATGATGCCGAGCAGGAGTTCGGTGCGGGTGAGGATGGCGAACCCTGCGATCGCCGCCCCGATCGCGAGCGAACCGGTGTCGCCCATGAAGATCTTCGCGGGCGAGGTGTTCCACCATAGGAATCCGACGAGCGCGGCGCTCATGATCGCGGCGAGCAGCGCGAGGTCGAGCGGATCGCGGACCTGGTAGCAGACCGAGCCGGGCACCCGCGCGGAGCCGCAGTGCTGGTTGCTCTGCCAGATTCCCATGAGGGTGTAGGCGCCGAAGATCATGATGGATGCCCCGGCCGCGAGACCGTCGAGGCCGTCGGTGAGGTTCACGCCGTTGCTGGCTGCCGTCACGAGGAAGTTCGCCCAGATGACGAACAGGATGGCGCCGAGGACCGAACCGCCGAACGCCAGGTTGAGCCACGGGATGTCCCGCAGGAACGAGATCATCGTGGACGCCGGCGTCCTGCCCTGTCCGTCCGGGAATTGGAGGACGAGGAGGGCGAAGATGATGCCGATCGCACCCTGGCCGATGAGCTTCGCCCGCGCGCTCAGGCCCAGGCTGCGCTGTTTCGAGATCTTGATGAAGTCGTCCAAGAAGCCGACGATGCCCATGCCGACCATGAGGAACAGGAGGAGCATGGCGGACATGGTGGGGCCGCCGGCGCCGGGATGCATGAGCCACACAATGAAGTGGGCCAGAAAGTAGGAGAGCACCGTGGCGAGGACGAAGACCGCGCCGCCCATGGTCGGTGTTCCGCGCTTCGTGTGGTGGCTTGTCGGTCCGTCGTCCCGGATGAACTGCCCGTACCCTTTGTGGACGAGCAGCCGGATGAAGAGCGGCGTGCCGGTAAACGCGAGTACGAGGGCGAGCCCGGCACCGATGAGCAGGGCGATCACATGAGCTCCGTTCGCGCGGTGTCAGTCGGCTGAGCCTGCGCGGCCCATGCTATCCGATCGCCGAGATGCCGAAGCCCCACACCATTCGACGACTTGACGAGGACGAGATCGCCGGGTTCGAGTTCGCGCTCGAGAAGCGAGAAGGCCTCGTCGACGTCCTCGACGAAGGTGCATTCTTCGCCCCAGGAGCCTTCGTTGATTGCCGAGATGTACAGCGCGCGCGCCTCGCGCCCGACGACGACGAGCCGGTCGATGTTGAGCCGCACCACGAGCGTCCCCACGGCAGTGTGGGCGCTGATCGACTCGTCGCCCAGTTCGAGCATGGCTCCCAGGACTGCCCAGGTGCGACGCCCGCGGCCGAGGTCGGCGAGCGTCTGAAGCGCGGCCCGCATGGACTCGGGATTCGCGTTGTACGCGTCGTTGATCACCGTGACGCCATCCGCGCGGTCGGTGCGCTCCATGCGCCAGCGGCTCGCGGCCCCCTGGGCAGAGAGGGACGCCGCGATGGTCTCGGCCTCGACGCCCGCAGCGTTGGCGGCGCCGGCGGCGGCGAGGAGATTGCCGAGGTGGTGCGCTCCGATGAGCTGGCTGCGGACCGGGATGGGTGCCGCTCCCCCGATGCTCAGCCCGAACACGGGCCTGCCCTCCTCGTCCGTGCGGCTCTCGACGGCTGCGACGAGCGTCCCCCGCGCCGCGGCCTCGGCGGCCGCATCCGGGTGGGCGGTGAAGAACGTCTTGCGGGCCGTCGTCCTGGCCTCCATGGCCCGGACTCTGGGGTCGTCGTAGTTCATGACGGCGGTTCCCTCCGGAGCGAGCGCCTCGACGAGTTCTCCCTTGGCGATCGCAATGTTCTCGACGCCCCCGAACTCGCCCGCATGGGCGCTGCCGACGACCAGGACGACACCGATATCCGGAACGACCATGTCCGCGAGGTACCGGATATGCCCAATGCCGGTCGCGCCCATCTCGATGACGAGATAGCGGGTCGCTTCGTCTGCCGTGAAGACCGTGAGCGGGACGCCGACTTCTCCGTTGTACGAGCCCTGGGGCGAGATCGTCGACGTCGGACCCGCGGAGCCTTCCGGTGTGGAGCGGAAGATCCCCGTCACGAGATCCTTGGTTGTCGTCTTCCCGGCGGAACCCGTGATGCCTACCACCGTGAACTTCTGCCCACGCTCGGCGCGCTTCTCCCGGATCCGGCGCACGGCCTCCTTCGCGAGCGCTCCCATGGCGAGCACCGCGTCTGGCACGACGACGGACGGGAACGGGTTGCCCGCGTCGTCGGCGGCCTCGCGTTCGCACAGCGCGAGGACCGCGCCGGACGCGAACGCGGCCCCGATGAAGCTGTGTCCGTCGGCGCGTTCCCCGGGCTTCGCGACGTACAGCGAACCGTCGACGACCTCCCGCGAATCGGTCGTGACATGGGTCGGGATGGTCTGCGGGTCGCCGACAAGGCGCCCGCCGGTGATGCGGGCGATCTCCGCCGCGCTGAACTCAATCATCGGTTGTGGACTCTATCTGCTCATCGACGGGGCTGAGGAATCCACGGCCCACCAGGGCATCGCGAAGCTCAACCCTGTCGTCGAGGGCGTGGTTGACGCCCTTGACCTCCTGGAACACCTCATGGCCGCGTCCGGCTACCAGGACGACGTCGTCCTCCCCTGCGAGCTCGACCGCACGGCGGATGGCCGCCGCACGGGGAGCCACCTCCTCGATCGTCCGGCCGAGCCCCCTTGCGGCGTCTTCGCGCCGGGCGCCCTCCGCGACATCGCCGCGGATTGCCGCAGGATCTTCGTCATGGGGGTCGTCGTCGGTCACGATGACCACCTCGGCACCCCGCACGGCCACAGCTCCCATGAGGGGGCGCTTGCTTTGATCCCGCTGCCCCGTTGCGCCGAAGACGATGATCACCCGACCGGTCCCATCGGGAGGGCGCACGGCGGCGAGAGCCCGCTCGAGCGCATCGGGATTGTGCGCGAAGTCGACCACGGCCGCCGGTCGGGTGCCCACGAGCTGCATTCGGCCGGGGACCTCGACGCTGAAGGGGTCTCCGTCGTCGGCCGCCCGCTGGATACGCTCGAGCGGGACGCCTGCGGCGTGGACCAGGAGGGCGGCGAGGGACGCGTTGGCCACGTTAAAGGCGCCGGGGAGACCCGTTCGAAGCCGCAAGGCTCGGCCGTCCGGACCCGCGAGCTCGAAGGCAGTGCCGAGGCCCTCGCGACGGCTGTCCGCAAGCCTCCAGTCTGCCGGAGCGCCGGCGAGGGAGAGCGTCGTGACCGGGATGGGGGCCGAGTCCGCGAGGCGGCGCCCCCACGGGTCGTCGACGACGACGACGCCGCGCGTCGCGCGCTCGGGCGTGAAGAGCCGGGCCTTCGCCGCGAAGTAGTCCTCCATGGTGACGTGGAGGTCAAGGTGGTCCTGGGTCAGGTTCGTGAAGCCCACTGCGTCGTAGCGAACGCCGTCGACGCGGCGGTATTCGATCGCGTGCGAGGAGACCTCCATGGACGCAGCCGTCACGCCCTTTTCACGCATGAGGGCGAGAAGGGCGTGGACGTCCGTCGACTCGGGGGTCGTGAGGCGGCTGGGGATCGGCTCTCCGCCGGCCACGATCTCGATCGTCCCAATGAGACCCGTGCGGTGTCCGAGCGCTTCGAAGAGGGAATTCACGAAGTAGGTCGTCGTCGTCTTGCCATTGGTGCCTGTGACCCCGAGGAGCAGCGGGCGAGGACCGGAGTCCGGCTGGCTGTCGAACACGAGCGCCGCGACGGGCCCCACGGCTGCCCTCGCGTCGCCGACCACCAGGACGGGGACCGCCTCGTCCTCGTCGAGGGCGAGGAGATGCGCCCCGGCCTCGTCGGTCAGGACGGCCACAGCGCCAGCCTCGATGGCCGGCGGCACGAACGACGCCCCGTGCCGGCCCGTGCCTGGCACCGCGACATAGAGGTCGCCCGGCTCCACACTCCGCGAGTCGAGCGCCACTCCCGTAAGGTCCACTCCGGCGGTGCCTTCGTGCGGAAGCCCGAGCAGTTCAGCGACTTTCGCGAGCGGTACGGGCCGAGTGTGCTGTGGACGGAAGGCGGACCTCGACCCTGCGCCCCTGTGGGACGCGGACGGCTTGTCCACAGAACTCGCGTGCTCGCTCACATTCACCTTCGTTGCATTTCGGGGATTCCAACTCTAGCCGCTGGGCCGGGGACAGGGTGGCCCCGCCCGCGCCGCGGCGACCGCTCGAGCAGCACTCGTCGAAGCCTGCTACTTGCCGTACTGCGGGTAGGCGACGGGGGTTCCCGTCGACGGCGGGACGTTGTAGAGCCGCAACGCCTGGGACATGATGCTGCGGAAGACCGGGCCCTGCGTGATGCCATAGATGTTGCCCTGAGGCCGCTGGATGACGACCGCCACGATGAAGCGCGGATCCTCGATCGGCGCCATGCCGATGAGCGATGCGGTGTACCCGTCGTAGCCGGGCGTCCCGTCGTCCCGGGGCGCCTGGGACGTGCCGGTCTTGGCACCGACCCGGTACCCGGGAATGCCGGCGTCCTTCACCTCGCCCATGGTCACGTCGCTCTCAAGCATGTTCTTGACGAGTTGCGCCGTCTGCGGGCTGATGACTTGCGTGTTCGGCTTGGCGGGCGACTTGCTCTCGACGCCGTTCGATCCGATATAGCCGTCGATGAGCCGAGGCTGCACCATCGTGCCGTTGTTCGCGATGGCGTCATAGGCGCGCACCGTCTGGAGCGTCGACTGGGTCACGCCCTGCCCGAAGAGAATGGTGTTCTGCTGGCGCACGTCCCACTTGTCGGGGGTCGCGAAGATGCCCGATGCCTCGCCGGGAAGGCCGATGTCCGGAGCCTGGCCGATTCCGAACTTCGTGAAGTAGTCGTATCGCTGCTGGTTCGTGAGCGCCTGACCGGCCAGGACCGTACCCGTGTTCATCGAATAGCCGAGGATGCCGGCGAGAGTTCGATTCTCCGTCCCATGGGTGAAGGCGTCGCTGAAGGTCTGCCCCTCTTCGGTCACGGTCGGCGGGACCGTGTATTCGCTCAGCGGATTGGCTTTGCCCTCTTGGATGAGCGCTGACATCGTGAGCGCCTTCTCGACGGACCCGGGCTCGTACGCCGCTGTCACGGCGCGCACTCCGCGGTCCTGCGCGCGGGTCTTCGAGGGGTCGTTCGGGTCGACCGGACTCGTGTCGGCCATGGCGAGGATATCGCCCGTCTTGGCGTCCATCACGATCGCGTTGCCCCATTCCGCATGGAGCTGGTCGACCGAAGACTGGACAGCCTGCTGAGCGAAGTACTGCAGATCGGAATTGATCGTGAGTTTGATCGTCTGGCCATTCTGAGCCGGCGTCAGGTCATCTGTCGCGACCGGGATCCGCAGGCCGTCCGCCCCGATCTCGTACGTGCGCTTGCCGTCCGTGCCTGAGAGCAGCGAGTTCTGCGTCTGCTCGATCCCCGCGAGACCGGTCCCGTCGCTTCCCACGAAGCCGACCAGGTTGCCGCCCACCGCGCCCTGGGGGTACACGCGCTGCGACGTGCCTTCGGAGTAGACGCCCGGGAAGGCCAGGTCGGAGACGCGCGATTCGACGTCAGGGGTGACGTTTCGGGCGACGTAGTTGAACTTCCTGCTCCCCGTGACGGCGGCGCTGACCTGGTCCACCGTCATGCCGAGTGCGCCCGCCAGGTCCGAGATCGCCTGGTTCCGGGTGACGGTGACAAGCTTCGTTCCGTCGCCGTCCTTCTCCGTGCGCTGATAGTCAGTGAAGTTCGAGGCCACCGTCTGGTCGACGGTGATGTTGTATCGAATGACGCTCTGGGCCAGGACCTTGCCGGTGGAGTCGAGGATCTCGCCGCGCTCTGCGGGAAGGACGGTGGTCTGCAGGCGCTTGTCGAGCGCGGCCTGGGCGTAGCCGCCGATGTCGAACCCCTGGACCATGACGAGCCGGCCGCCGATGACCAGCAGGAGCACGAGCATGATGCCGACTCCGAGGCGGAGTCGGCCGGTGACGTGCGGGAGCCTGATGGGACTCCCGGAGCGACCTCGGCCACGGCCCGCCGTCATCCGTCCCGTCTGCGCCGTGCTCTTGCTCGCTTTGGCCACGCTTACGTCCCTTGCTCGTTCCATCTGCCCGGGCCGGGCCGGCAGGCTACTGGCCGGGCGTCTTCTGCTTCGGCGCGGGAACCGTCCCGCCGTTCAGCACCACCGGCGGGGCCGGGGCGGCCGCCGCCGCTGCCTTCGGCGCCGGGGTCGCGGCCGACGTTGCCTTGGCCGCCGCGTTGGTCTGCTTCAGCGCGTCCGAGGCGGGGGCCGAGGGAGCGGGATTCGCGCTGTAGCCGGCGACTTCCGGTGCCGCGATGACCGCGCCCTGCGGCGTGCCCTTCTCGGCAGGCTTCGGCTGGCCGGTGACCATGAGCGTCTTCAGATCGATCTGTCCCTTCGACGTCGCCGCCACCATTCCCAATTGTGCCGCCCGAGCGGCCAGATTCTGGGGAGCCTCGTAGTTTTGGACACGCTGCTGCAGGTCCTGGTTCTGCTGCTCGAGCCCGAGCTGCTCGTTCCGGAGTTGGACGAGCTGGTACTGGCCGGTGGTGACGGAGATGTTCAGGACGAGCACCGTGATGAGCGCAGCTGCGAGAACCCCGAGGCAGAAGATGGCGAAAGGGGCACGCCGGCGAACAGGGAGGGTGCGGACGAGCGAAAGGGGTGCGCGTTGTGGCGCACTCGCCGGTGCGGGGCGTCCCGCGACGGCTGACGTGCCCGACGTCATGGCCTTCGTCTGGGCTGCTGCGCTCATCGTGTGCTCCTGATCTTGATGCGTTCGGCGGCTCGCAATCGGGCCGAAGCGGCCCGAGGGTTTTCTTCGATCTCTTCGGCCGTGGGAACCTCGGTGCCCCGCGTCACGAGCTTCAGCTCCGGCCGGTGCTCCTCGAGCTCCACGGGGAATCCAGGCGGCGCGGTGGAACGCGCCCGCGACTGGAGTGCGTTCTTGACGATCCTGTCTTCGAGCGAGTGATAGGACATGACCACGATCCGTCCGCCGAGCCGAAGCGCGTCGACCGCGGCTGGCACGGCTCGTTCGAGCACATCGAGTTCCTCGTTGACCTCGATCCGCAGAGCTTGGAACGTCCGCTTCGCAGGATGCCCGCCCGTACGCGCCGCGCTCGCCGGCACCACCGCGCGGATCGCGTCCACGAGCTCGCCCGTGGACCCGAACGGCCGGCTCGCCCGCTCCTCGACGATGCGCCGCGCGATCCGGCCGGCGAACTTCTCTTCGCCCCAGGCCCGGATGATGCGGGTGAGGTCCTCCAATGAGTACGTGTTGACCACGTCCGCCGCGGTATGCCCTCGGCTCGTGTCCATGCGCATATCGAGAGGAGCGTCGTACGAGTACGCGAAACCCCGCTCGCGCTCGTCGAGCTGAAGCGAGGAGACTCCGAGGTCCATCAGGACACCGTCGGTGCCGTCCAGGCCGAGGTCCTCGAGAACGTCGGGGATCTCGTCATAGACCGCGTGGACGAGCCGTGCCCTCTGGCCGAAGGGTTCAAGGCGTGCTCCTGCGAGGCGGATCGCCTGCTCGTCGCGGTCGATGCCGACGAGCGTCACGTCGGGGAAGCGCTCGAGGATTGCCTCGCTGTGGCCGCCCATCCCCAGAGTCGCATCGACGACGACGGGGGCGCGCCCGGCCTTCCGCGCGGCGTCGACGCCGGGCGTCAGGAGGGCCACGCAGCGTTCCTTCAGCACGGGAACGTGCCGCTCGGATGTCGGCCGGTTGTCGTCCTGCTGCGGCATTTCCCCTCCTTCGCTGCCGAATGCCTGTACAGCGCCGGGCCGGGATCCCCCTCCGCACCGTGGGTCCCTCCCTGGCTCCGGGGAAGGTGAGCCAGGACGGGGCCGCGGGCGGCTGGAGATCTCGGTCCGCCGACCGTTGCCTCAGAGGAGCCCGGGCAGGGCATCCTCGTCGGTGTCCGAGAAGGAGGCTTCCTTCTCGGTGAGATAGTCCTCCCAGGCCTGGGCGTCCCAGATCTCAGCCCGGGTCCCCACGCCGATCACGGCTAGGTCCCGGTCCAGGCCTGCGTACTTCCGCAGGTTCTGGGGGATCGTGACGCGCCCCTGCTTGTCGGGCACCTCGTCAGAGGCTCCAGACAGGAAGACCCGGAGGTAGTCACGCGACTGACGCGAGGAGATAGGGGCTTCTCGCATCTGCTCGTGAATCCGTTCGAACTCTTTCTGGCTGAAGACGTAGAGGCAGCGCTCCTGGCCCCGTGTCAGAACCAGCCCGTCGGCCAGCTCGTCGCGGTATTTCGCCGGGAGGATGAGCCGCCCCTTCTCGTCCAGGCGTGGCGAATGCGTACCGAGCAACATCGGCACCACCACCCGTCTGGTCCGAGGAGCTGAACGTCCCTATTCCGCCCACTTCCCTCTTACAACCACCACTTTACTCCACTCTTCCCCACCGTCAACGCGACACGGGCTCATTCTTCTGACAATGCACATGTAAAAACCCCGGAATCTCGCGAGAGACCCGGGGTGGGGGAAAGTGGGGCGCCAGTGGAGTTCCGGGGAGGGGCGCAGGGGGCGGCCGAAGCGCCCCACCCCCCAAGCACGCCTTAAAAGCCGTGGGACCCGCACGAGGCGGGTCCCTGCGGAGCTACGTGGCGCGCGCCGGACGCGAAGCGGGGAGGAAAGTGGAGGCCTCTGAGGGCCTCAGCCCTGCTCCCGCCGGCGCTCATCCCAGCGCGCCTCGAGGCGGGACAGGAATCCGCTCTTTCCCCGCCCTGCGCGGGCAGCGCGCATACGGCCTGGGCGCCTCAGCGTCCCGTAGTAGACACTCGCGCCCATGATGAGAAATCCGACGACGCCGACGAACACGTTCGAGAATTGGACCCCGCCCAAGAGCAGGACCAAGAGCCCCACGATGCCCCCGAGCACTCCGAGGACGACGTGGCGCGTCGAGAATCGACGTAGCGCGTCGGCCCCCATGGAGTCTGCGAATTTGGGATCTTCCTCGTGCAGCTGCTTCTCAAGCTGCTCGAGCATCTTCTGTTCGTGCTCGGAGAGAGGCATCGCGACTCCTTCATGCTTACTGCGACGGACACAGGACCGCCATCAGCACAACGCATCGGACCGACGTCCAGTTCCGCGAGCATCAGTTGGGGCTCAACGAGCTGCCCCGCCCGTCCGTGATAGTTCTCCGGCTGCCCGCCGATTCGATGCTTCACCGATATTCAAGGTCTTTTAAGGATATGCTTTCGGGTTCTCATCCAAAAGAGGCGGCGGGACCATCGGGCCCTCAGGAGGTGCCCGGAAGAGAGGGCGGACGACGCCGATCGTCGCCGTCGTCCAGGAGGCTCGCCGGGCGCAGAGAGGCGTGTCCGAAGCGCGCGGTGACGGCGTCGAGCGCTTGTTCTGCCGTGCGCCAATTGTCGTCGCGCCGTTCGAGGCTCAGCTGGACCGCACCCCCACCGCGCGCGAGCCGCTCACCGCGGAGTCCGATCAGCCGAACGCTCTGGGGCCTCGGACCGAGCCCGGCCAGAAGGCGCGCGCCCTCCTCGAACAGCACCTGCGCCGAGTCGGTGGGGACCGTGAGCGCCCGCGACCTCGAGAGCGTCGAAAAATCGGCATAGCGAAGCTTGAGCGCTATGGTTCCCGCCTCGAGTCCGGCCGAGCGGAGCCGGCCTGCAACCCGGTGGGCCAACCTCAGGAGCTCCCGGCGCAGCACCGCGTCCTCGGTCACATCCACGCCGAAGGTCTCCTCGGCGCCGATGCTCTTCTCATCGCGCTCGGGTGTAACCCGCCGGTCGTCGAGCCCCCAGCTGAGGGCCTTGGCGTGCAGGCCCGAGGCGCCGAGGATCCGTTGGAGCGTCGAGTCAGGCGTGTGAGCGAGGTCGGCAACGGTATGGATGCCGAGCCGCGCCAGAACCTCTGCCGTCTTGCCTCCGATGCCCCAGAGTGCGTTGACCGGAAGGGAGTGGAGATACGGGACCGTCTCCTCCGGACGGATGACGAGGAGGCCGTCGGGCTTGCAGCGGGCCGACGCGATCTTGGCCACGAACTTGGTGGACGCGACGCCTACCGAGGCCGTGAGGCCCAAACGATCCCGTACCGCGGACTTGATTGAGGCGGCGATCCGCTCGGGCGCCCCGAGCCTGCGGACCGCCCCAGAGACGTCGAGGAACGCTTCGTCGACGCTGAGGGGCTCGACCAGGTCGGTGAATTCGCCGAGGAGCTTCATGAGCTCACGCGAGACCTCGTAGTACAGCGTGTGCCTCGGCTCCACCACGATCGCGCGCGGGCACAGGCGCAAGGCGTTCGCCATCGGCATGGCGCTCCGCACGCCGTAGGCACGGGCCTCATAGCTTGCAGACAGCACAACTGACCGCTCCGAGGGGAAGCCGACGATGACCATCTTGCCACGCAGCTCGGGGCGCTCCCGCTGCTCCACGCCCACGAAGAACGCATCCATGTCAACGTGCAGGATCCCGCGACGACGCAGGGCTTCGAGCGGTTCGCCCGCGGATCCCCCGTCGTCTCGCATCTCCATTCCTCCATGCTAGGCCGGGCGTTCGACCATGCTAGGCCGGGCGTTGGACCCCCTGCCCTTTAGACTTGACCGGGTACTCGGCCCGGGCCGCCTCGGCCGAGAGCACCGATACGACTCGAAGAACCAGACCGATGAGAAGCGTCAGACACGTGCGGAGGATGCGAGTGACAGTGCCGAGAATGACAGCGCAGTTGAGGAATCGTCGTGGAGCGCTCGTCCCCGTTGTCGCCATCGCGGCCGTGCTCCTCGCGGGCTGTTCGGACGGAGGGTCGACGAGCGCGCAGTCCACGTCTTCCCCCACCACGACGTCCTCCGCCTCGCCGACCGACACCGCGTCGCCGACGGTCAGCGCGAGCGACACCCCGTCGTCGTCCGCCTCGTCGACCGTCAACGCTCTGGTTCCCGGCTTCCCGACCAAGGTGATTCCCATCATGCCGGGCTCGACTCCCCTCTCGACGAGCTACGACGCGACGACCAACCCCGCGAAGGCCTCGCTCGTCGCCTCGACCACCTCGGCCTCGGCGCAGATCCTCTCGTACTATTCGGGCCAATTCACGAGCCAGGGCTTCACGGCCGTCGCCCCGACAAGAGTCGGCACCACGGACAGCCAGGACTTCGTGCGGTCCAACGGCAAGGAGACGGTGAACGTCGCCGTCGTCGTCGTCGACGGGCGCACGACCTACACCGTCGGCGCCACCGTCAACCCCTCGGCCCTCAAGTAGCCATGCACGTCCAAGCAGCCACACCGGCCCAGCACGATGAGCAGGCCCGCTATCGCGAGCACCTCGCGCGCGAGCTCAGCCAGTTCATCGAGGGACGAGCCGCGGAGATGGCTTCCGTCTCCGAAGACGTCGCACCGCTCATGGACGCGATCTCGGGACTCGTGACCGGCGGGAAGCGGCTGCGGGCGCTGTTCTGCTATTGGGGCTGGCGCGGAGCTGGCGGCGACATCCTCGGTCCAGAAGCCGTGCAGGCCGGGGTAGCGCTCGAGCTGTTCCAGGGCGCGGCGCTCATCCATGACGACATCATCGACCGCTCCGATATCCGAAGGGGCGGCCCCAGCGTCCACCGGCGCTTCGGGCAGCTCCACCGGGACCGGGGCTGGGCCCTCGACGAGGAGCGGTTCGGGCAGGCAGCCGCGATCCTCACGGGCGACCTGTGCCTCTCCTTCTGCGAGGAGGCATTCACCGCAATCGGACCGGCCGCCGGGTCGACGACGTCCGCGCGCCGCATCTTCAATACGATGCGCGCCGAGGTCATGGCCGGCCAGTACCTCGACATCCTCGAGGAGGTCGCCGGGCCGCTCCGTCCCCGAGGTGAGGCCGTCGCGGCCGCGGCGAACGTGATCCGCTACAAGTCTGCAAAGTATTCGACCGAGCATCCGCTCGCGATCGGCGGGGCACTCGCTGGCGCCGACGAGGTACTTCTCGCCGCATACTCGCGCTTCTCGCTCCCGCTGGGCGAGGCCTTTCAGCTTCGCGACGACGTCCTCGGAGTCTTCGGAGACCCAGGGACGACGGGTAAGCCCGCCGGCGACGACCTCCGCGAAGGAAAGCGCACAGTCCTCGTGGCCTACGCACTCGAGCGGTCGACGGCGGAGGGAGCCGCGCTCCTCGAGGCGAGCCTGGGGAGGCAGGACCTGACGGACGACGACGTCGAGCGCCTGCGGGCGGTCATCGCCACGAGCGGCGCGCTCGACGCCACCGAGGCCCTCATCGACAACCTCTCGACACGGGCCTTCGACGCGCTCGGCGAGTTACCCGTGCCCGAGGACGTCCGGGCTGCGCTCCAAAGCCTCGGCCTCGCCGCCGTCCAGCGAGCCGCCTGAGCCCCCGCGCGGCCAGAAGAGACCGCCGACCCGCGGACCGCCGAGGGCGCCTACCAGGCGAGGATCTGCGCCCGCCGACGGATCTCTGTCTTCCGGCCCTCCCGGAGGGCGTCGATCGGACGACCTCGCAGCGATTCGTCGGGTGTGAAGAGCCAGGTGATGAGCTCTTCATCCGAGAACCCAGCGTCGGCGAGCACTGCGATCGTGCCCTTCAGGCTGTCCACGACGTGGTCGCCGTCAAGGAAGAGCGCAGGAACCGAGCGGATGCCCCGTTCGCCGATCCGCAGGGCGACGAGCGCCCGCTCATCCAAAAGCCCGTGGACCTTGGTGATCTTGCAGCCCAGCCTTTCGGCAACTTCGGGCAGCGGAAGCCACTCTGACACCAGGTCATCAATCTCACTCACGGCATAAGCGTGCCACGGAGCAGGCCGCCACTCCTAGTCCGGCTCCTGTGCGGCCTCCCTCCCGCAGGGCCGGGCTCCCCCGCGCCTTGTACTTACTGGGGATCCGTGAGAGATTCACCTGAGTCACAGGTGTATCGGAAGTTGTCAAAAAACACTTTTGTCACAAGAGAAACATCAGTCACAGGGAGGACTCTTCATGTCGGCCACACGCCAGGCTCTGCCCGGGCACAGGTCCAAGCTGCCCGCGGTCGCCGTCACTACGGCCACGCTCCCTGCCGTGGTCCTCTCGTCGCTTGCCCTCGCCGAACCGGCCTCAGCGGCGACCGCGCCCGCCCAGCTTCAAGGCGCGCAGGCCAACGTGGACGCAACGGCCCCTCAGGCCGACGTCGTTCCCGCCTCGCAGATTGCTGCCCTCGTCCCGAGCCGCCTTGCCCCTTCAATCGTGCCCGCGGCTCCCTCCGCACCCGCCCAGTACACGGTCCTCGAGGGCGACACGGTGATCGGCATCGCGACGCGCTTCGGACTCGATTGGCATCGGGTCCTCGAGCTCAACGGGCTCGATGAGAACTCGTTGATCTTCCCCGGCCAGACGCTCGCGCTTGCGGGCGACCCCGCCTCCGATCCGGCCATTGCCCCTGCCGCCACGTCCGCGTCACCGGCTTCGACCGTCCCGCAGTCCGGCGCGAGCTACACGATCCGGCCGGGTGACACGCTCTACGGCATCTCTGCGAGGCTGAAGGTCGCTCTGGGAGACCTGCTCGCCGCCAACGGCCTCAGCCTCTCCTCGGTCATCTATGCCGGGCACTCGCTCAAGCTCCCGGCCGCACCTGCTGTCGCGGCTGCCTCCGCCGCCCCAGCGAAGCCGCTCGTCGGCAACAGCTTCCTCGGCTTCACCTACCCAGACGCCGTGGTCACCTCGGCGAACGAGAACAAGCGGATCCTCAACGCGTCGCCGGTGCCGACGCGCGAACAGATGAAGCAGATCGTGGCCGACACGGCCAGCGCGATGGGCGTCGACCCTGTCCTCGCCCTATCCCTCGCGTACCAGGAGTCCGGCTTCAACCAGCGGGCCGTCTCCCCGGCCAACGCGATCGGCGTCATGCAGCTCGTGCCGTCCTCGGCAGATTGGGCGTCGGGCCTGGTGGGCCGAAAGCTCAACCCGCTCGACCCGCGGGACAACGCGACGGCGGGCATCGCGATCCTGCGCGCGCTCCTCGACGCGGGACCGTCCCAGGACATCGCGATCGCGGGCTATTACCAAGGCCAGACGTCCGTCGCGAAGCGCGGAATGTTCGATGACACCAAGGCCTACGTCCAGGCCGTCACGGCGAACATGGCGCTCTTCCGCTAGCGGCGAGGAGCGGGCCTTCGATCCAGCGGGTGAGGTCGGTGGTCAGCGCGTTCGAGCCCCACGTCCCCACGTTCGGCATAGGATCGTAGGGTGAACGGACAGCACACGGAGGGCCTCGTGGGCGGCCTCGTCGGCGGCCGCTACGAGGTCGAGTCGCTGCTCGGTACCGGCGGAATGGCGACGGTCTATCTCGCCGTCGACACGACGCTCCAGCGGCGGGTCGCCCTCAAGGTCCTCCATCCGCATCTGAGCCGGGACCGGAACTTCGCCGAGCGCTTCGAGCGCGAGGCCATCGCCGCCGCACAGCTGTCGCATCCGCACGTCGTCTCCATGCTGGACCGCGGTCAAGACGGCGGTGTGCTGTACCTCGTCATGGAGTACGTTGCCGGACGCACGCTGCGAGATCTGCTCGACGAGAGCGGGGCCCTCGCGCCGAAGCAGGCCCTCGCGCTCATCGACGCGGTGGTGGAGGGGCTCGCCGCCGCCCGCCCGGCCGGGATCATCCACCGGGACGTCAAGCCGGCGAACGTGCTCCTGGCCGACGACGGCCGCGTGAAGGTCGGGGACTTCGGACTCGCCCGCAGCCTCGCCGCCACGAACGTCACCGACACCCTTTTCGGCACCGCGGAGTACATCGCGCCAGAGATGCTGACGGGGCGGCCCGTCGATGCGCGCACTGACCTCTACGCGACCGGCGTGATGCTGTTCGAGATGTTCACCGGGCGGCCACCGTTCACGGGGGGCGAACGGAGCTATGTGGCATACCGCCACGTGAACGAGGACGTGCCTGCTCCGTCGACCCTCGCGCCGGGACTTGCCCCCGAGCTCGACGAACTCGTTGGCTGGATGACCCGGCGCGACCCCGATGGCCGACCACCGAGCGCCCTCGCGCTCCTCGGCGAGATCCGCGACATTCGACGCTCACTCACGGACCAGCAGCTCGACTACCGGGCGCCGGGCGCGAGGTCGCGCGCTGCAGAGCCCGCCACGGACCTTATCGGGCCGCACGAATCCCTGACCGAGAGGATGTCGGACAGCCGGACGCAGGCGCTCTCGCAGGGTACCGAAATCCTCGCCGGCACGGGATCCGGGCACACGAGCCTCATGCCGCGGCCCGCGCCGCTCAGCCCGCGCGAGCAGCGTCGGCAGCTGAAGCAAGCGGACCGGGCGGCACGCGCTGCGGCGGTGCGACCCACCCATCAGCTTGGCAGGGGAAATCCACGCCGACGCGCGGCGATCTGGCTCGCCGTCGTCGTCGTCCTCGCGCTCCTGGCCGCCGCACTCGGCTGGTTCTTCGGCTTCGGGCCCGGCGCCCTCGCGACCGTGCCGCCGGTCAAGAACCTCACGGTCGCGCAAGCCCAGTCGCTCCTCCAGGACGCGGGGCTCCCCTTCACGACGCACGACGTCTACGACGACACGGTCTCCGCAGGCCTGGTCGTCGCAAGCGATCCGGGTGCCGGGAGCCAGGTGCGCAAGTTCGAGGGCGTCCAGGTCATGGTGTCGAAGGGCCCAGAGCTCTTTCCTCTCGCGGACCTGACCAACTCCTCGCTCGACGCGGCCAAGACCAAGCTTTCCGACGCGAAGATGGCGCTGGGCACTGTGAGCGAGGCGTACAGCGACAATGCGGCGCCCGGGACGGTGATGTCGCAGAATCCGCCCGCTGGGACACCCGTCAAGCACGGCACCGCGGTCTCGCTCACGGTTTCGAAGGGGCCTCAGCCGGTTGCCGTGCCACGCGTCGTGGGGCTCGGCCAGGACAACGCCGTCGCCGCGCTCCAGGCTGCGGGCCTGCAGCCCGCGATCGCTGATGCGCCGGTGTTCGACCGCAACGTCCCTGCGGGCTCCGTCGCCGCCCAGACGCCGGCCGCAGGCCAGAACGCACCGAAGGGCTCGACCGTGACCCTCACCCTCTCCAAGGGACCACGGATGGTGCACGTCCCGAACTTCGTGGGCCAGCAGGTGAGCGTCGCCCAGGCGGCCCTGCAGAAGCTGGGCTTCGCGGTCAACGTCCAGGACATCCTGGGCGGCTTCTTCGGGACGGTCCGGGCTCAAGACCCCGTGGACCGCGACGTTCCCGAGGGGTCGACGATCACGCTCACGGTGGTCTGAGGCCAGTTCAACCGTGCGTCAGGGCCTCGGAGACGAGGAACGCCATCTCGAGGGACTGCATGTGGTTGAGCCGGGGATCGCACACCGACTCGTAGCGGTCCTCGAACGCCGCCTCGTCGATCGGGTCCGAGCCGCCGAGGCACTCGGCGACGTCGTCGCCCGTCATCTCCATGTGCAGCCCGCCGGGAACCGTGCCGAGGGCGTGGTGGACCTCGAAGAAGCCGCGCACCTCGTCCACGACATCGTCGAAGCGGCGGGTCTTGTACCCGTTCCGTGACGTCACGGTGTTGCCGTGCATGGGGTCCGTGACCCACAGGACCTGCGCGCCGGAGGCGGTCACCTTCTCGACGACGGCCGGGAGCTTCTCCCGGATGTTCTTCGCGCCCATCCGAGTGATGAACGTGAGCCGTCCCGGCTCGCGCTCGGGATCCAGCCTGTCGATGAGCCGCAGCGCGTCGTCGCCCGTGACGTTCGGGCCGAGCTTGACGCCGATGGGGTTGCGGACGCGCGAGAGGAAGTCGACATGGGCGTGATCGAGCTCGCGCGTGCGCTCCCCGATCCAGAGGAAGTGCGCCGAGGTGTCGTACGGGAGGCCGGTGCGGGAGTCGATCCGGGTCAACGCACGCTCGTAGTCCAGCAGGAGAGCTTCGTGGCTCGCGAAGAACTCGACCCGCTTGAGCGCCTCGAAATCGGCCCCGCACGAGTCCATGAACTTGACCGCCCGGTCGATCTCCCGGGCGAGCGACTCGTAGCGTGCGTGGGCCGGATTCTTGGTGAAGCCCTGGTTCCACGCGTGGACCAGGCGGAGATCGGCGAAGCCACCCTGGGTGAACGCCCGGATGAGGTTCAGGGTCGCGGCCGAGGTGTGGTAGGCCTGCAGCATCCGCCGCGGGTCGTGAGCCCGGGATTCCGGCGTGAAGTCGTAGCCGTTGACGATGTCGCCCCGGTACGCGGGCAGCGTCACACCCTCGCGGGTCTCGGTGTCCGAGGAGCGCGGCTTGGCGAACTGGCCCGCCATGCGCCCCATCTTGATGACCGGCATCGCCGCACCGTACGTGAGGACGACGGCCATCTGGAGGATCGTGCGGATCCGTCCGCTGATGCGGTCCGCCGTCGCAGCCTCGAACGTCTCCGCGCAGTCGCCGCCCTGGAGCAGGAAGGCTCGGCCCTGGGGCGCATCCGCGAGCCGGTGGCTCAGGAGGTCTACTTCGCCCGCGAAGACGAGCGGCGGAAGAATCGACAGCTCGGCTACCGAGCGCTCGAACGCGGCGCTGTCAGACCACGAGGGCTGTTGCGACACGGGGAGCGACCGCCATTCGTCGAGACCCGGATAGTCCGCGGCGCCGCTCTGCGAGGTGCTCGTGAACGGGGCCGGCGGGGGCGTGGAGAGTTGAGTCACGAGACAAGGCTAGCTCAGCGGCGGCAAGCCCAGAGCCGCATGACGACGGCCCCTCACATACCCTCCGCCGTCTCCTCCCCGCGGTCCTTGAGGTCGGCGCCGTGGGCGGCCTGCTCGGCCGCGAGCTGCGCCTTGACGGTGGCTGCATAGACGTCGACGTACTCCTGCGCCGAGAGTCGTTGGAGCTCCTGCATGATGCGGTCGGTGACCGTCCGCTGGACCGTCCTGTCGTCGGCGTTCCCATAGAACTCCGAGAAGTCGAGGGGCTGGCCGAAGATGACCCCGACGCGTCGGATGCTCGGAAACCGCTGACCGATGGGCTGGACCTTCTCAGTGCCGATCATGGCAACTGGGACGACCGGAACGCGGGCCTCGAGCGCGAGCCGGGCGACCCCCACTTTTCCCCGGTACAGCCGACCGTCGGGCGAGCGCGTGCCCTCGGGATAGATCCCCAGCAGGCCTCCGTCCCTCAGCACCTGGGCGCCGGCACCGAGGGACGCGGTCGACGCCGAGCCGCCTGAGCGGTCCATGGGGAGCTGATTGGTGAGCCTGAAGAAGGCCGCGGTCAGGCGCCCCTTGAGGCCCGCGCCCGTGAAGTACTCCTGCTTGGCGAGGAACACGACCGGCCGGCGGACCATGAGCGGCATGAAGATCGAGTCCGAGAACGAAAGATGGTTCGACGCGAGAATGGCTGGCCCCGCATCCGGGACATTTGCGCGCCCCTTGACCCATGGCCGGAACAGCACTCTGACGATTGGCCCGATGAAGATCCGTTTCAGAATCCAGTAGATCAACGCTTGCCTTCCGTCGACAGCGCGAGCGTGCTTCCTGAGTTCACTCTAGCGATGCAACGATGAGTCCATGAGTTCGCGCGCCGACGATTCCGAGCCCCGCTGCGGCGTGGCGATCTGTCACGGGTTCTCCGGCGCGCCGTCGTCCGTGCTGCCCTGGGCGCAGGGACTCGCTGCCCACGGCTTCGACGTCGAGGTACCGCTCCTCCCGGGCCACGGCACCACGTGGCGCGACCTCGAGAGCCGGCGCTGGCGCGAGTGGGCGGAATGCTTCGAGGAAGCGTGCGCCCGCGTCGCGGCGCGGAACGACCTGCTGTTCGTCGCGGGGCTCTCGATGGGCGGTGCGCTGGCCCTGAGGACCGCCACAAGGCTCGATGTCGCAGGCATCGCGGTCGTCAATCCGGGGCTGGGCTTCTACGACTGGCGCGTCCGCTATCTCGGAGCGATCCGGCTCGTCCGCCGCACGACCGCGCCCATCGACGAGCCGGCGGCCCCAGACCCCGTAGGCGACGAAGGGGACTACTCGGTGACGCCCCTCGCGGCCGTCCACGAACTCCGCCTCCTCTTTCGGGAGGTCGAACGTTCGCTGCGCCGCGTCACGGCGCCGCTCATCGCTTTCAAGTCCGACGTCGATCCGGTCGTCCCGCCGTCCTCGATACGTCACATCCTGCGGAAGGTCGCGAGCCGTGAGCTGGACTTCGTGCCGCTGCACGCGAGTCCGCACGTGGCGACTCGCGACGTCGAGGCCCCACTCATCGTGGCGCGCACCGCCGAATTCTTCGCCCGGTGCGCGTCGGGTCCTGAGACTCGTACGGCGGGAACGCGATCGGGGCATAATGCTTGACATGAACAGCGTCTCGGCGACGGTGGGTGTCGTCCTGAGCCATGGCTTCACGGGCAGCCTCGCGGCCGTCACCCCGTGGGCCGAAGCCCTCCGTGCCGAGGGCTTCCGGGTCGTGACGCCGTTGCTCCCCGGACACGGCACGACGTGGGGTGACCTGGCCAAGCGCACGTGGCACGAGTGGTACGACGCCTACGAGTCGGCGTATCTCGAGCTTGCCGAGGAGTGCTCCGTGGTCGCCGCCGCGGGCCTCTCGATGGGCGGAGCCCTCGCGTTGCGCCTCGCCGCGCTGCACCCCGTTGCCGCCGTCACCGTGGTGAACCCGGCGCTTGTCGTCGACGACCCGCGCTCGCACGTCTCCGGCGTCATGCGCTACGCACTGCGGTCCGTGCCGGCCATCGGCAACGACATCAAGCGGCCCGGTCAAGACGAACAGGCCTACGATCGCACTCCGGTCGCAGCCGCGCACCAGCTCAAGCTCCTGTTCCGCGACACCGTCGCGCTGCTCCCCCGCGTGACCGCTCCGCTCCAGGTCTTCCGCTCCGCCGTCGACCACGTCGTGACGAGCGAGCGCAGCGTGGGTGCCATCACCCGTCGCTACGGCGGCTCCGATCTTCGCTTCGTACGGCTGCCGGACAGCTACCACGTCGCCACCCTCGACAACGACGCCGAGTCGATCTTCACCCGGTCCGCGGCGTTCATCCGCGAAGTCACCTCCCCCGCCGCCAAGCCCGAACACACCGAGGAGCACGCATGAACGGGCGTCCCGATCCGGACCGAGCGAACCACGCGGCCGACGACGACATCTGGCGCGACCTCGTCGCGCGGCTGCGGGCCGACGATCCGCGCCTCGGTCCGGGTTTCGCAGACGAGGAGTTCGGCCCCGCCCCAGCGGAACCATCGGCCGCCGAGCGTGCCGCGGCGGTCCGCGCGCTCGAGCCGGCCGACGACGACGCGCAGACGCCCGACTTCGAGGAATTCGATCCCTTCGGCCTGACGCGCCCCCGCGGCAAGCCGTTCCATGATGATGAGCCGGAGGGCGACGGAGAGTTCGTCCCCGAGGAGCCCGAGCCCATCCTGGCGGGCGCCGACCCGGCGATCGTCCTCGCATGGCTCGGCGCTCTCGGGGCGCCGGTGGGCCTCCTGCTCTCGGCGCTCTTCTGGAGGGGGATCCCCGCGTGGGCGATCGCCGTCATCGTCGCTGCGTTCATCGGCTCCGTGGGCTACCTCATCATGCGCTTGCCGCGGGAGAAGGACGAGGACGACAACGGCGCTCGCCTCTGAGCGCTAGCGTCCTGCGGCCCATCCTGCCCTCGGGCTCACTCGGGAGAGGTCGGCCGCGCCGATGAGCCCCGCCTGAGGCCCGAGTTCAGCGCGCTCGATGCGGGCTGCGGGACGGAAGCCCCGCCCGGTGAGGTTGCGTGCGAACGCTCGCCGCGCGGGCTCGAGCAAGAGGTCGCCGGCGTCGCACAGGCCGCCGCCCACCACGAACGTGCCCGGATCGAGGGCCGCCGCGAGGTTGGCGAGGCCGAGGCCGAGCCATTCGCCGACGTCCTCAAGGAGATCCCGTGAGGCCCTGTCCCCCTTTCGGGCGAGCTCGGTGACGACAGCCCCCGTGATGGCGTCGACGTCTCCGCCGACGGACTTGAGGAGCTCCTGCGCGACGGGCGAATTGGCCCGCGCCAGCTCCCGGGCCTCCCTGCCAAGCGCATTCCCGGAGGCATACTGCTCCCAGCAGCCGCGGTTCCCGCACTCGCACCGGTGGCCACCCGGCATGATGACCTGGTGTCCGAACTCCCCCGCGACGCCATAGCGTCCGCGCTCGAGCCGCCCGCCGATGACCATGGCACCGCCGATCCCCGTACCGAGGGTGATGCAGACGAGTCGCTGCTCGCCCCGCCCCGCGCCGAACCGCCACTCGGCCCACGCCGCAGCATCGGCGTCGTTCGTCAGGAGCACCCGGCGCCGGAGGAGCCGCTCCAGATTGTCGCGCAGCGGTTCGTTGCGCCACGCGAGGTGGGGACTGAACAGGACGGTCCCCCCGTCGAGGTCCATCCAGCCGGCCGCACCGATGCCGACCGAAGCGATGCGATGGTCGACGCTCAGCTCCTGGACCAGTTCGACGATGACACGCTCCACCTCCCGCGGCTGCGAGCCTGGCGTTGTCCGACGGGCCTCCCGGATGATCTGGCCTTCGGCGTCGACGACCCCCGCCGCGACCTTCGTCCCGCCGATGTCGATCCCGATCGCGAGCCCGCGGCGGCGGAGGCGGGGGCCGGCTGGCCGACGGGGCGGGAACGGGCGTCGCGGAGTGGGCACCGGGCCAGTCTAGTGGGGGCAGCTGGGGCCCCCGGCAGTGGCGGACTCTGGGGGCACCCAGTAATGTTACTCGCCAGTAGCATTCGGAAACGTGGCACGAACCACACGAGCAGGGGCCTTGGCTATGGTTGAGGTACGCACCTCTCGAGGGCAAAACAAAGGAGTCAACGTGCGCGAGAAGATCGTCCCGCCCCTTGTCCCCCACGCGGTTGCACGGAACATCACCGACTTCCTCATCGAGCAGGCGGAGAAGCCTGCGGATCCACCCCTCTTCGCGCGTCGCGATTCCACGGGCGCGTGGAAGGACGTCCGGGCGACCGAGTTCCGCGCGGACGTGGAGCGCCTCGCGAAGGGCCTCATCGCGAGCGGGGTCGGGCAGGGGGCCCGCGTAGGCATCATGGCGCGCACGTGTTACGAGTGGGTCCTCGTCGACTTCGCCATCTGGTTCGCCGGCGCAGTCTCTGTGCCGATCTACGAGACGTCCTCCCCCTCTCAGGTCGCCTGGAACCTCGGCAACTCGGAGGCCGTCGCCGCGTTCGGCGAGACCGCCCACCATGAGGACATGATCCACGTCGCGATCGAGTCCGAGGGGCTCCCGGTGGCCAACGTCTGGCAGATGACGCCTGCAGGCCTGGACCAGCTCCGGGCCGCCGGGGAACGCGTGAGCGATGAGCAGCTCGAGGCACGCCGGACGGCCGCGACCCTCGACTCCCTCGCGACGATCATCTACACCTCGGGGACGCTCGGGCGCCCCAAGGGCTGCGAGCTGACCCACGGCAACTTCGTCGGACTCTCCGAGAACGCGATCGCGGCCGTCCCCGAGGTCTTCGCGCACGGGGCGAAGACCATCATGTTCCTGCCCCTCGCGCACGTCTTCGCGCGGTTCATCTCGGTGCTCTGCGTCGCCGGCGGCATCCGGGTGGGCCACACACCTGACATCAAGAACCTGCTCCCGGACCTCCAGAGCTTCCAGCCGACCTTCATCCTGGCCGTCCCTCGCGTCTTCGAGAAGGTCTACAACTCCGCGATCACGAAGGCGGAGAACGAGGGCAGGGGCCGCATCTTCGCGCTCGCCGCGGAGACGGCCATTGCGTGGTCGGCGGCGCACGACGACGGCGGCAGCCCGAGCATGACCCTGCGGCTCCGGCATCGGCTCTTCGACGCGCTCGTCTATCGGAAGCTGCGCGCCGCAATGGGAGGCCACATCCGATACGCCGTCTCCGGCGGCGGACCCCTCGGGAAGCGGCTCGGGCACTTCTTCCACGGAATCGGCCTGCTCGTCCTCGAGGGCTACGGCCTCACGGAGACCACGGCGCCCATCGGCGTCAACACCCCATCGCTCATCAAGATCGGGACCGTCGGTGCCCCGCTCCCCGGCAACGGCGTGCGCATCGCCGACGACGGCGAGATCCTCGCCAAGGGCGTGTGCGTCATGCGCGGGTACTACAAGCTGCCGGAGCTGCAGGCCGAGACGTTCACCGACGGCTGGTTCCACACGGGCGACATCGGCGAACTCGACGTCGACGGGTTCCTGACGATTACGGGCCGCAAGAAGGATCTCATCGTCACGGCGGGCGGGAAGAACGTCGCCCCGGCCCCGCTCGAAGACCAGATCCGCGCCGACGCGCTCGTCTCGCAGGTCGTCGTCGTGGGCGAGGGGCGGCCCTTCATCGCCGCCCTCGTGACCCTCGACGAGGAGGCCCTGCCTGGATGGCTCGAACGGCACGAACTGCAGCCCATGGGCCTCGCCGCCGCGGCGGAGAACGAGACGGTGCGGAACCACGTTCAGACCGTCATCGATCGGGCGAACGACTCGGTGTCGAAGGCCGAAGCGATCAAGGCCTTCCGAATCATCCCGGCGGACTTCACCGAGGAGTCAGGCCACCTCACCCCATCGCTCAAGGTCAAGCGCGCCCAGATCATGGCCGATTTCGGACCCGTCGTGGAGGAGATCTACGCCGCGCCCAAGGCGGCGTCCGTGTGACGGCGTCCCACATCAACGCTCCCGCTGAGGACGAAGCCCCTCCGAGAGGGTTCAGCCTCAGCCGATGAGCTGGTCCACTACGAGGGCGGCGAGCTCGGTCGCGGCGGCGCGGGTCGCCGGGCGGAGCTTGCCGAACTCGATCTGCGACCCCTCCGCGAGGTGGCGGTCATGCGGGATCCGGAGCACGTGAGCAACGCGCGTGCGGAAATGCTCCTCGATCTCGTCGATGTCGACGCGGGTGCCCTCGCCTGCGCCGATGTTGATGACGACGATCGCCTTCTTGACGAGGTCATCGCGCCCGTGGGCCTCGAGCCACGTGAGGGTCTCCGAGGCGAGGCGGGCCTCATCGACGCTTCCGCCGGAGACCAGCACGACCGCATCAGCCTTCTCCAGAGTGCCCTTCATGACCGAGTGGACCATCCCCGTTCCGGAGTCCGTGAGGACGATCGAGTAGTACCGTCCGAGGACGTCGGTCACGGCGCGGTAGTCCCCGTCGTCGAACGCGTGCGCGACCATCGGGTCCGGATCGGAGGCGAGCACGTCGAGCCGCGATCCCTCGCGGGCCGTGTACTCGGAGAGCTGTGCGAACGAGTCGACGGAGAAACGGTCCTTGACCAGATGGCGGGCCGTGTAGGTCGCGCGCCCCGGGTTGCGGTCGGAGAGCGTTCCCCGGTCCGGATTGGCGTCCAAGGCGATGACACGATCCTCGCGGAGGTCTGCCAGAGCCATGCCGAGGAGCGTCGTCACGGTCGTCTTGCCCACTCCGCCCTTGCGCGAGAGCACCGGCACAAAGCGGGTCCGCTCCCCCAGGCGCGTTGCGATGCGGTGCTCAAGGGCGCGTCGGAGCCGCACGTGATCCGGGTCGCCGAGGTTGACGTAGCCCAACGTCGCCCGGTAGAGCCAGAGGCGCCAGCCGCCCACGGGCGGCGTTGCGGCCTTTTCGATGAGTCGGTCTGACGTGAGCGACGACGCCGGCTCGGGCCCTTCGGGACGCGTCCGGCGCTCGCTTGCCTGCTCGGGATCCGCTGGGGGTTCCGCTACGGTGTCCGCCCCAGTGTCCGATTCCGGATCCGCTTCCTCGCGCTCGGGGACGCGCGACGAGACCGGGAGGTACCCGGCAGGAGGCTTCCCCGGAGCTGGGGGGACCGAGGCGCCGGCGATCGGTTGGGGAAGCGTGAGCCCCGCGAGAGAACCAGCAGACACGCGGTCCCGAGCGTCGGGTACCGCCACCACCTCGAAGGGCGTGCCGTCCGGCTCGGGCGCGCTGTCGGCGTCGTTCTCGTGCTTCTTCTCGTCGGTCATGGCTCCCGCTCAGGCTCGGCTGCTCACGCTCGGTAAAGGTCTCGCGAAGAGCCGGGTCAGGCAACGCCGTGGCGCCGCCTGACCCGGCTCTTCGACCGCAGCCAGTGTAGCGGGTGGCCCCGCGCAGGTTCAGGAGTTCTTGACCACCAACAGGAGGTCTCCACCCTGGACCTGCTGCACCCCGTGCATGACGACGCGCGAGACCGTGCCTGCCGTCGGCGTCGTGATCGAGGCCTCCATCTTCATCGCCTCGATCGTCGCCACGGTGTCGCCGGCCTTGACCGTGTCCCCCTCCTTCGCGGTGACCGTCACGGCACCGGCGAACGGGGCGGCGACGTGGTTCGGGTTCGCCGGATCGGCCTTCTCCGCCTGGGCGACATTGCTCTCGACCGACCGGTCGCGCACTGCCACGGGCCGGGACTGACCGTTGAGGAGGGCGAGAACAGTCCGCATGCCCTTCTCGTCGGGCTCGGAGACAGCCTCAAGCTGCGCGATGAGCCGGACGCCCCGCTCCAGCTCGATCACGTGCTCTTTGCCGCGCTGGAGCCCATACAGGTAGTCACGGGTGTCGAGCACGGACAGGTTGCCGTAGGTCTCGCGGTTCGCGAGGTACTCCTTGGTCGGGCCGGGAAAGAGGAGCCGGTTGAGAGTGGCACGGCGCGTCGCGGAGTCTCCGCGAAGCGCCTCCGAGTCCTCGGGGCTCAGGGTCGCCTCGCGGACCTTCACGGTGCGCCCCTGCAGAGCCTTGGTGCGGAACGGCTCGGGCCAGCCTCCGGGCGGGTCGCCGAGCTCGCCGCCGAGGAACCCGATGACCGAGTCCGGGATGTCGTACTTCTGCGGGTTCTCCTGGAACTCCGCCGGGTCCGCGTTGAGGCCCACGAGGTGCAGCGCCAGGTCTCCCACGACCTTCGACGAGGGTGTCACCTTCACGAGGTGGCCGAGAATCCGGTCCGCCGCCGTGTACATGTCCTCGATCGCCTCGAAACGCTCCCCGAGGCCCAGCGCTATGGCCTGCTGGCGCAGGTTCGAGAGCTGGCCGCCCGGGATCTCGTGTCGGTACACGCGCCCGGTCGGGCCCGGGAGGCCGGACTCGAATGGCGCATAGACCCGGCGCACAGCCTCCCAGTAGGGCTCGAGGGCGCTCACGGCCTCGAGCGAGATGCCCGTATCCCGCGGCGTATGCGCGAGCGCGGCGACGAGGGCCGACGCGGGCGGCTGGCTCGTCGTGCCCGCGAGCGAGGCCGAGGCGACGTCGACGGCGTCGACGCCCGCGTCCACGGCGGCAAGGAGCGTCGCGAGCTGGCCGCCCGCCGTATCGTGCGTGTGCAGGTGGACCGGGAGGTCGAACCGTTCGCGGAGCGCTGCCACGAGCTTGGCCGCCGCGGCCGGGCGCAGGAGCCCGGCCATGTCCTTGATCGCGAGGATGTGGGCGCCGGCGTCGACGATCTTCTGGGCGAGATCGAGGTAGTACTCGAGTGTGTAGAGCTTCTCGTTCGGGTCGAGAAGGTCGCCCGTGTAGCAGAGGGCCACCTCCGCCACGGCCGTGCCCGTCTCGCGGACTGCCCGGATAGCCGGTGCCATCTGGCTGACGTCGTTGAGGGCGTCGAAGATGCGGAAGATGTCGATCCCGGTCTCTGCGGCCTCCTTGACGAACGCGTCGGTGACCTCTTCCGGATACGGGGTGTAACCCACCGTGTTGCGACCGCGCAGGAGCATCTGGATGCAGATGTTGGGGATCGCGGCACGGAGGGCCGCGAGACGCTGCCACGGATCCTCGCCGAGGAAGCGGAGTGCGACGTCGTAGGTCGCACCGCCCCACGCCTCCACCGAGAGCAGCTGCGGCGTGAGGGTCGAGACCGCGGGGCCGGCGGCCACGAGGTCCCGGGTCCTGACGCGTGTCGCGAGGAGCGACTGGTGCGCGTCCCGGAATGTCGTGTCGGTCACAGCGACCGGCGTCTGCTCGCGGAGGGCCTTGGCGAAGCCCTCGGGACCGAGTTCAAGAAGGCGCTGCCGGGAGCCGGCCGGCGCGCTCGAGACGTCGACGGCTGGAAGCTTCTCGAGCGGATCGGCATGCACTGTGAGCTCGCCGTTCGGCTTGTTGACGGTGACGTCGGCAAGCCAGGTGAGCAGCTTGGTTCCGCGGTCGGCCGAGCTGCGGGCATGGAGCAGTTCGGGGCGCTCGTCGATGAACGAGGTCGCGACATTTCCCGCGACAAAGTCCTTGTCGTCGAGCACGGCCTGGAGGAACGGGATGTTCGTGGATACCCCGCGGATACGGAACTCCGCGAGGGCCCGACGAGCGCGCTTGACCGCGGTCGCGTAGTCGCGCCCGCGGCACGTGAGCTTGACGAGCATCGAGTCGAAGTGGGGGCTGATCTCGGCCCCCTGGTACACCGTCCCTCCGTCGAGCCGCACGCCAGCGCCGCCCGCGGAACGGTAGCCCGTGATCTTCCCGACGTCGGGACGGAAACCGTTGGCCGGGTCCTCGGTCGTGATGCGGCACTGGAGTGCCGCGCCCTTGAGCTGGATCGACTCCTGCGAGAGTCCGAGATCAGCAAGCGTCTCGCCAGAGGCGATGCGGAGCTGCGCCTGGACGAGGTCGACGTCGGTCACCTCCTCGGTGACCGTGTGCTCGACCTGGATGCGCGGGTTCATCTCGATGAAGA
>NZ_DAIUJO010000006.1:0-55614 GCF_036848755.1 Sinomonas sp.
CGCAAGGAGCCAGCCTCCGCCTAGGGCCCCGGCCGCCGTCGTCCGTTCGACAACCACAAAGGGGGGGAAACAGCTTTCGCTGTTCCCGCCCCTTCGGTTGCCCGGGCGACCGTCAACCCGTCAGGAGCTGCTGGTCCCGGAAAAGCGCATGATGAGTCCCAGAGCGACGATCACGACGCCCCACGTGATGCCGAGGATGATCGTGAAGCGGTTGAGGTTCCGCTCCGCGACCCCAGACGACGAGAGGCCCGACGACATTCCACCGCCGAACATATCCGACAGTCCGCCGCCACGGCCCTTGTGCATGAGGATGAGCAGGGTCAGCAGCAGGCTCGTGATGCCGAGCAGGATCTGCAGGATGATCTGGAGTACTTGCACGGTGGTGCCTCGTGGCCTTCCTCGAGTGGTGGTGCGGGCTGAACAGGACGAAGAACGCTAAGCGCCCGCGTGGCTCTCGAACCTGACAATGCTAGCAAACTCGGCTGGGTCGAGGCTCGCGCCGCCCACGAGGACGCCGTCCACGTCCGGCTGGCCGAGGATCGCAGCCGCGTTGGCTGCCTTGACCGAGCCGCCGTAGAGGAGCCGGGCGCCCCGGGCAGCGTCGTCGCCGAAGATCGAGGAGAGCTCAGCGCGGATCGCTGCACACATCTCCTGGGCGTCCTCTGGCCCAGCCACCTCGCCCGTGCCGATCGCCCACACGGGCTCGTACGCGACGACGAGCGACGACGCCTGCTCGACGGTCAGCCCTTCGACGTCGGCGCGAAGCTGCGCGAGGGTGTGCTCGACGTGGTGGCCCGCCTGGCGAATCTCCAGGCCCTCGCCCACACACAGCACGGGGACAAGGCCGTGTCGGTACGCGGCCTTCGTCTTGGCGTTGAGCTCCTCGTCGGTCTCGCCGTGCAGCGTCCGCCGCTCGCTGTGGCCGACCAGGGCGTAGGTGCACCCCAGCTTGGCGAGGAAGGCTCCGCTGATGTCCCCGGTGTAGGCACCCGAATCGAACGGCGAGAGGTCCTGGCCGCCATAGACGACCTTGAGGTCGTCCCCCTGCACGAGGGTCTGCACACCCCGGAGATCCGTGAAGGGCGGGAAGACGGCAACCTCGACCCTGCCGAAGTCGTGGCGCTTGTCCTCGAGGGTCCAGGCCAGCTTCTGCAGGAGGGTGATGGCTTGGACGTGGTCCATGTTCATCTTCCAGTTGCCTGCGATGAGGGGGATGCGGTCGAACGAGCCGTTCGAGGAAGTGGTCACGGTGTCTCCTGTGGGTGGTCTGCAAGCGAAGAGAACGCCAGGCGCGCCCCACCAAGGATGGGCGCGCCCGGCGTACTGGGGGGACGTCAGGCGCCGAGGGCGGTGAGGCCCGGCAGCTCCTTGCCCTCGAGGTATTCGAGGCTTGCGCCGCCGCCAGTCGAGATATGCCCGAACTGGGAGTCGGCGAAGCCGAGGGTGCGCACGGCCGCAGCCGAGTCACCGCCCCCGACGACGGTGAGCGCGCCCGCCGCTGTCGCGTCGGCGAGGGCCTGCGCGACGGCCTTCGTGCCCGCCGCGAACGCCGGGAACTCGAAGACGCCCATGGGGCCGTTCCAGAACACCGTCTTCGCGCCCGCGATCTCCTTCGCGAACGCCGCCGCGGTGTCCGGGCCGATGTCAAGGCCGATCCCAGCCTCGCCGAAGCCCGTCTCCTCGATCGCATCGGCTGAGGCGACCTCGTGCTCCGCGTCGGCCGCGAACTTCGAGGCGACGACGACGTCGGTCGGCAGCACGAATTCGGTGCCCGCCGCCGTCGCCCGCTCGAGGTACGCCTGGACCGTGGGGATCTGGTCCCGCTCGAGCAGGCTCGAGCCGACCTTATGGCCCTGCGCCGCAAGGAACGTGAACAGCATGCCGCCCCCGACCAGCAGCCGGTCGGCCTTGCCGATGAGGTTGTCGATCACCGCGAGCTTGTCGGAGACCTTCGATCCGCCGAGGACCACGACGTAGGGCCTCTCGGCTCCCTCGGTGAGGCGCTTGAGCACCTCGACCTCGGCTCGTACGAGCTCGCCCAGGTAGGAGGGCAGGATCGACGCGATGTCGTAGACGCTCGCGTGCTTGCGGTGCACGGCACCGAACGCGTCGTCGACGTACGCTCCCCGAGGGGCGTCGTCGGCACCGGTGAGGGCAGCCAGTTCGCGGGCGAGATCTTCGCGCTCGGCATCGATCTTGCTGGTCTCGCGCGCGTCGAAGCGGACGTTTTCGAGGACGAGGACCTCGCCGTCGCCGAGCTCCGCCGAGAGCTCGCGGGCGCTCGGGCCGACGACGTCGTCCGCGAGCCGCACCGGGAACGACGCGAGTTCCGCGAGGCGGTCGACGGCGGGACGCAGCGAGTACTTCTCTTCCGGCATCCCCTTCGGGCGGCCGAGATGGGCCATGACAATGACCCGTGCGCCGGCCTCTGCCAGCTTCGAGATGACGGGGAGGGACGCGCGGACACGGCCGTCGTCGGTCACGGTGGAACCGTCGAGCGGCACGTTCAGGTCCGACCGGACCAGAACGTGCCGCCCACGGACACCATCGGCGAGCAGCTCGTCGAGAGTGTGTGCAGTCATGGACTCAGGCTATCCGAGTTCCGAGAACGTTACGGCGCTCTCAGAGCTTGGACGCGACGAGCTCCGTGAGATCGACGAGGCGGTTCGAGTAGCCCCACTCGTTGTCGTACCAGGAGACGACCTTGACCTGGTTCCCGATGACCTTCGTGAGGCCCGCGTCGAAGATCGACGAGGCGGGATCGCTCACGATGTCCGAGGAGACGATCGGGTCCTCGGTGTACGAGAGGTAGCCGGCGAGGGGGCCGGACTCGGAGGCAGCCTTGACGGCCGCGTTGACCTCGTCCTTCGTCACCTCGCGGGAGACCGTGACGGTGAGGTCCGTGGCCGAGCCGGTGGGGACCGGGACGCGGATCGCGTAGCCGTCGAGCTTGCCCTTGAGCTCGGGGAGGACCAGACCGATCGCCTTCGCAGCGCCAGTCGAGGTGGGGACCATGTTGATCGCGGCGGCGCGCGCACGGCGCAGGTCGCGGTGCGGGCCGTCCTGGAGGTTCTGATCGGCGGTGTAGGCGTGGACCGTCGTCATGAGGCCACGCTCGATGCCGAACGCGTCGTTGATCGCCTTGGCGAGCGGGCCGAGGCAGTTCGTCGTGCACGACGCGTTGGAGATGATGTTGTGGTTCTCCGGGTCGTAGACCTCGTCGTTGACCCCCATGACGATCGTGACGTCCTCGTCGGTGGCCGGGGCCGAGATGATGACCTTCCGGGCGCCCGCGGCGAGGTGCTTCTTGGCGTCTGCGGCCTTCGTGAAGAAGCCCGTGGACTCGATGACGACGTCGACCCCGAGGTCGCTCCACGGCAGGTTCGCAGGGTCGCGCTCCGCGAGGACCTTGATCTCCTTGCCGCCCACGACGATGTTGCCGTCCCGGGCCTCGACCTTCTCGGCCAGGCGCCCGGTGATCGAGTCGTACTTGAGCAGGTGGGCCAGAGTCTCGGGGCTCGTGAGGTCATTGACGGCCACGATCTCGAGATCGGCTCCCTGCGCGAGCGCCGCGCGGAAGAAGTTGCGGCCGATCCGGCCGAAGCCGTTGATGCCGATGCGGGTAGTCACTCTGGTTGCTCTCCTTGATGCTCAGCCGAGCATCCCACCTAGGTGACTGCTCGGACTGTCTGAACGGTCTCGCACATCATTGGGCAGAGAATTTGCACAAGGAAAGGCCTGCAGCCCGAGTCTCCATTGTCATGGCTGAAAGGCTGACGGCCTTTCCGGACCCCATCCTACGGAAAAAGGGCCCGTCCGTGAACAGACGGGCCCTCTTTCCGGGGGTGGCGGGTGAATTCTCCGAAATGTGACAGAAATCTCAGCTCGGCGAGACCAGGTTCACCCGCGCATGGTCTGCCTCAGACCGGGGTGACGAGGCTCTTCGCGCCCGAGCGGGCGGCTTCGAAGCGCTGCGCGACGTCCGCCCAGTTCACGATGTTCCAGAACGCCTTGACATAGTCGGCCTTCACGTTCACGTAGTCGAGGTAGAAGGCGTGCTCCCACATGTCCAGCATGAGCAGCGGGATCGTCCCGACCGGGATGTTGCCCTGCTGGTCGTAGAGCTGCTCGATGACGATGTTCCCGCCGAGGGGCTCGAAGGCGAGGATCGCCCAGCCGGACCCCTGCAGGCTCGTGGCCGCGGCGCTGAAGTGCGCCACGAACTTGTCGAAGGAGCCGAACGCGTCGTCGATGGCCGCGGCGAGCTCGCCCTCCGGCTTGTCGCCGCCCTCCGGGGAGAGGTTCTTCCAGAAGATCGAGTGGTTGGTGTGTCCGCCGAGATGGAACGCCAGGTCCTTGCTGAGGCGCGTGACGTCGGCGAAGCTGCCGGCCTCCCGGGCCTCGGCGAGCTTCTCCAGCGCCGTGTTCGCGCCGGCCACGTAGCTGGCGTGGTGCTTGTCGTGGTGGAGTTCCATGATCCGTGCCGAGATATGCGGCTCGAGGGCCGCGTAGTCGTACGGAAGCTCAGGCAGTACGTAGGTCACAACATCCTCCATCGGTCGGTTTCCCGCCGCGCCGTATGCCGCGCGGCGAGCTGGTGACGGCTCCATCCTATGCAGATGGCCCGATCCTATGCGGAACGCCCTCCGGCGGTCAGCCGTCGAGCATGTCTGGCGTAACGTTCGCTTCAGTACCCGGAATGCCGGTTTCCACCGCTTTCTTGTCCGCCATGGCGAGGAGGCGGCGAATTCGGCCGGCAATCGCATCCTTCGTCAGGGGCGGGTCCGCGAGGCGGCCCAGCTCGTCGAGGCTCGCCTGCTTGTGCGCCACCCGCAGCTCGCCCGCGTAACGGAGATGGTCGGGGACGTCGTCGCCGAGGATCTCGAGCGCGCGTTCGACCCGCGCCCCTGCTGCGACGGCGGCCTGGGCCGAGCGCCGCAGGTTGGCGTCGTCGAAATTTGCGAGCCGATTCGCGGTGGCGCGCACCTCCTTGCGCATCCGGCGCTCCTCCCACGCCATGAGGGCATCGTGTGCCCCCATCCGGGTCAGAAGCGCCGCGATGGTATCGCCGTCCCGCACGACGACGCGGTCCACCCCGCGCACTTCACGGGCCTTGGCAGCGATGCCGAGTCTGCGCGCCGCACCGACGAGCGCAAGGGCCGCCTCCGGTCCCGGGCACGTGACCTCGAGCGAAGAGGATCGGCCTGGCTCGGTCAGCGAGCCGTGAGCGAGGAACGCGCCACGCCAGACGGCCTCCGCGTCGGCGGCCGAGCCGTTGACGACGGCGGAGGGCAGCCCGCGCACGGGTCGGCCCCGGTTGTCGAGAAGCCCAGTCTGGCGCGCGAGCGCTTCGCCCTCGCGGACGACGCGGATGACGTAGCGGCTCCCCCGCCGCAGGCCGCCACCCGAGACGACGATGATCTCGGCGGCGTGTCCGTAGACCTCGGCGATCGCGGTCTTCAGACGGCGGGCTGTCGACGCGAGGTCGACCTCGGCCTCGATGACGATGCGGCCGGAGATGATGTGAAGGCCGCCGGCGAATCGCAGCATGGCCGAGACCTCTGCCTTGCGCTCCGACGACTTCTTCACCGCGAGGTGCGAGAGCTCTTCCTTGACACTCTGTGTCAGAGCCATGCCGCCGCCTTCCCGCGCTGACCCGCCGCAGATTGCGATGCCATCCCCACACTCCTCATTTCTCGTCCGGACGTCATGCGGCGCCGCCGGAGAACACCTCGTGATAGGCCGCCGCAAGTCGGAGCGGATCGTGTACCGCCCGGTGGCCCGAAGCACCCACTCTACCGAAGTGGACCTCTGCGCCGAGCTCTGCAGCGGCCCGTTCGAACTCGGCCGGATCCCCGACCGAACCGGCCTGCGCGATGACGGCGTCGATCGTGAATTCGGGGGCCGCGCGCTGGATCACGCGCAGGTGGTCCGCGCCAGACATCCCGCTCGTCTCGCGCGTGTCCGTCGTGAGGTTCATCGCGAGGCATCGACGCGCGGGAGTGTCGGAGAGGGCCTGCCGCAGTTCCGGCAGGAGAAGGTGGGGCAGCACCGAGGTGTACCACGAGCCGGGGCCGAGGACCACCCAGTCGGCGAACTCGATGGCGCTCAGCGCCTCCGGGCACGCCGGCGCGTCCTCGGGCAGAAGCCGCACACCCTCGAGCCGCCCGGCAATCGCGCACGCGGCCTGGCCTCGGATGAGCTCGCCCGGAGTGCCGTCGGCAGAGGCGACCGTCCCCTCGATCATGAGCGGGACCTGCGACATCGGCAGGACTTGGCCACGGGCGCCGAGGAGCGCCCCGGCCCATCGCAGGCCGTCCACGACGTCGCCCAGGAGCTCGCAGAGCGTCATGATGAGCAGGTTGCCCATCGCGTGGTTCTCGAGGCCGCTCGTTCCCGCGGGCGACCGGAAGCGGTGCTGCATGACGTCACGCCACGTCCGTCCCCAGTCCGTGTCGTCGCAGAGCGCGGCGAGCGCCATGCGCAGGTCCCCCGGAGGGATGACGCCGAAGTCCTTGCGAAGGCGGCCGGAGGACCCGCCGTCGTCGGCAACCGTGACGACGGCGGTGAGGTTCGCCGTGAGGAGGCGGAGCGCAGACAGCGACGCCGAGAGGCCGTGACCGCCGCCCAAGGCCACCACGGAGGGGCCCTTGGGGACCCCGCCCGAGGTCCCCGATCCGGGCGGGATCAGGGGAAGCTGGCCGGTGAACATGCTCATCACTCGCGCCCGAGGTCGCGGTGCGAGGTCGTCACCGTGACCCGGGGCTGCTGCGAGAGCCGCTTGGCGAGCTCCTCGACGATCGCGACGGAGCGATGCTTTCCCCCGGTGCAGCCGACCGCGATGGTCGCGTAGTGCTTGTTCTCCTTGCGGTATCCCCGGAGGACGGGCTCGAGGGCGTGGACATACCGCGTCACAAACTCCTCGGCACCGTTGGCGACAAGGACGTAGTCGCGGACGTCCGGGTCGAGCCCGGTGTGGGGCCGGAGCTGAGGGATCCAGTGGGGATTGGGCAGGAAGCGGACGTCCGCGACGTAGTTGGCATCGGCCGGGAGCCCGTACTTGAACCCGAAGCTCATGACGTTGATCCGCAGCGTCACCGGGCCCTTCTCGGAGAAGAGCTCCGTGATGGCGGTGGCGAGGCCGTGCACGTTGTACTCGGACGTATCGAGGACGAGGGTGGACTGCTCGCGCAACTCCGCGAGGATCTGGCGCTCGGCCGTGATCCCGTCGAGGATCCCGCCTCCCCCCTGAAGCGGGTGGGGGCGACGGCCCTGCTCGAAGCGACGGATCAGCACGTCGTCCGTGGCGTCGAGGAAGAGCACGCGGTATTCGACGCCGCGCGAATCGAGGGCATGGAGCGCCTCGCGGATGTCCGCGAACAGGGCCTTGCTCCGGACATCCATGACGACGGCGAGCTTGGGGATGCGGTCCGACGCGTGTGCGACGAGTTCGGACAGCGTCCCGAGCAGCTGCGGCGGAAGATTCTCGACAACGTACCACCCGTGGTCCTCGAGCGCGTTCGCAGCGGTGCTGCGCCCTGCACCGGACATACCCGTGACGATGAGCAGCTCTCCGCCATGGGGTTTGACGGGAGTCAGCTCAGTGGGCTCGTGCGGGTCCGCCGCGCTGGTCTGGGTCATGACGCCCAGCCTAGCTAAGACTCCAGGATTTCGCCGGTCGCGTAGTTGACCGCGGGGGCGGGCTCCTCCGCCCCAGATCCGTGGAACGCCGCGTACACCGACGCTGCGAGGGAGGGCCCGACGCCGGCCACGCCCGCGAGCTCGTCCGGGCTGGCGGCCCGAAGCTTCTTGACCGAGCCGAAGTGCGTCAGGAGCGCTTTCTTGCGTGCCGGGCCGAGGCCGGGAACATCGTCGAGAAGCGACGCGGTCATGGCCTTCCCACGCTTCTGGCGGTGGAAGGTGATGGCGAACCGGTGCGCCTCGTCGCGGATCCGCTGGAGCAGGTACAGCCCCTGCGAGGCGCGCGGGAGGATCACCGGGAAGTCCCCTTCGGGGAGCCATACCTCTTCGAGCCGCTTCGCGAGGCCGACGACCCGGACCTCGTCCTCGCCGATACCCAGCTCGGCGAGGGCCTTCATGGCGGCCGCGACCTGCGGCTGGCCGCCGTCGACCACCACGAGGTTGGGCGGGTACGCGAACTTGCCCCGCTCCTCCACGGGGAGCTCTTTGTCCGCGAGGTAGCTCCGGAAGCGGCGCGTGAGCACGTCGTGCATCGCGGTCGTGTCGTCTCGGGCAGCGTCCCCCGTGACGGAGAACTTCCGGTATTCGGACTTCTTCACGAGTCCGTCCTCGACGACGACCATCGAGCCGACGACGTTCGTGCCCTGCACGTGCGAGATGTCGAAGCTCTCGATGCGCAGGGGCGGCTCGGGAAGTTCGAGCGCCTCCTGCAGCTCCTGGAGTGCGAGGGAACGCGTCGTGATGTCGCCGGCCCGACGCACCTTGTGGAGCTTGAGCGCCTGAACAGCGTTCTCGTGCACGGTCTTCGCGAGCGCGGCCTTGTCGCCGCGGCGCGGCACGCGCAGATCCACCTTCGCGCCTCGGAGCCGCGAGAGCCAGACGGTGAGCTGTTCGGCGTCGTCGGGCAGGACGGGAACGAGCACCTCGCGCGGAATCCTCGTGTCCGTCTCGGCCTGGGCGCCGTACACCTGCTGCAGGAGGTGCTCCACGAGGGCCCCGCCTGTGGTCTCCTCGACCTTCTCGACGACCCACCCGCGCTGCCCGCGGATCCGCCCCCCGCGCACGTGGAAGACCTGGACGGCTGCTTCGAGCTCGTCTTCTTCGACGGCGAAGACATCTGCGTCGGTGTCCTCGGAGAGTACGACGGCATTGCGCTCGAAGACCTTGCGCATGGCGATGATGTCGTCGCGGAGCGAGGCCGCCGCCTCGTAGTCGAGTTCCGCCACTGCGGCGGCCATCCTCTTCTCGAGCTGGGAGATGAAGCGCTTCGCTTCCCCTCCCATGAAGGCGCAGAAGTCCTCGGCAAGGGCCCGGTGCTCCTCGGCGGTCACACGGCCGACGCAGGGGGCGGAGCACTTGTCGATGTACCCGAGGAGGCACGGGCGCCCGCTCTGCGCGGCGCGCTTGAAGACCCCTGCGCTGCAGCTGCGCACGGGGAAGACCTTGAGGAGGGTGTCCATCGTCTCGCGGATCGCCCCCGCCGTGTACGGGCCGAAGTACCGCGTGCCCTTCCGCCGATCGCCCCGCATGACCTGTACCCGGGGGTACTTCTCGCCCATCGTCACCGCAAGGTACGGATACGTCTTGTCATCGCGGAAGGCGAGGTTGTACCGAGGGGAAAATTCCTTGATCCACGTGTACTCGAGCTGGAGCGCCTCGAGCTCGCTCCCGACCACGGTCCACTCGACGCTCGCGGCCGCGTGCACCATGGCGTACGTCTTGGGGAGGAGCGTGAGCGGGTTGGCGAAGTACGAGGTCAACCGCTGGCGGAGGTTCTTCGCCTTTCCCACGTAGATAACCCGGCCATGCGGATCCCGGAACCGGTAGACGCCCGGATCGTTCGGGATCTCACCGGTCTTCGGCCGGTAGCTAGCTGGATCTGCCACTGCTCCAGTTTAGTAAGGGCGGAGGGGTGGCCGCGTCACTCCTGAGCGGGCGCGCTACTCCTGTGCAGGGGGCCTCTCGCTACTCCTGCGCGGGCGGCTTGTTGTACCCGCTCGCGCGCGCCTGACCGCTCAGTGCTGCGATGGCGTCCATGATGCGGTCCGTTGCCTCGCGCCGCACGGGGAGCGAGTGGTCGGGCCCGAGCTTGTCGAAGTAGAGCGGCTCACCGACCCGCATGCTGAAGTGCTGAGGCTTGACGGCACTCGTCCCGGCCGGCTGGAGGCGGTCCGTGTCGGCGAGCCCAACGGGGACCACGGGAGCCCCTGTCGTCAGCGTGAGCCACCCGACGCCGGTGCGCCCCCGGTACAGGAGGCCATCGCGGGAGCGGGTCCCCTCGGGATAGATTCCCACTCCTTCGCCCCGTTCGAGCACATCGAGAAGCGTCTTGAGCGCCGCCACGCTCGCGGCCTGCTCCCCCCGTTCCACGGGAATGGAGCCCACACCCTCGAAGAACGACTTCATGATCTTGCCCTTCACACCCTTGCCCGTGAAGTACTCGGCCTTCGCGAAGAAGCCGACCCGCCGTGGCATGAGGGCCTGGATGATGACCGAATCCAAGAAGGAGAGATGATTCGAGGCCACAATGAACGGCCCCTCCTCGGGCACGTTCTCGAAACCGGTCAGCGTAGGCCTGCACAACGTCGCAATGAGGGCGCGGATGCTCGTGCGGGTGGCCTGATACATCAGCGGCACTGGCTGGCTCCCGCTTCGATCCCTGCCGCGGCCCGAGCGGCAGAGGCGGACGGCGCACCGAGCGGAATGAGGCGTTCGACGGCGTCGCCCGCCTCGCGGGCGTCGGACGCATAGGCGGCCAGGTTCTGCGCCTCGAGCTCGCCGGGCTCGGCGAAGCCCCACGCGACGCCGATGCAGGCGATGCCGTTGCCCTCAGCGCCGGCAGCGTCGTGCCGACGGTCCCCGACCATGACGGCGCGGTCCCGCGACGCGTGATTCACTTCGAGGGCGGCGGCGACGATGCTCACCTTGCCGTCCGGAAGGGGCGGGAGCGTCTCGTCGTCGGGCGCGCCGTGGATGCTGTGGAAATACGCGTCGAGGCCCTGCAGCCTGAGGAGCCTCTTCGCGAGGCCTTCCGGCTTCTGCGTGGCGACGGCCAGATGGTATCCACGCGAACGGAGTCGGCCCAGCAGTTCGGGGATCCCTGGATAGGGACGGCTCTTGGCCATGCCCTCTGAGATGTAGCGCTCCCGATAGGACTGGACGACCAGCGTCATCACGCCCTCCGGCACCGACGCGAAGCGGCGCAGCGATTCGATGAGCGGCGGTCCGACCATCGAGTCGAGGGCAGACTGATCCGGGACCGGCAAGCCGTGGATCTCGAGGGCTGCCGCGATGCCGCCTGTGATGCTCCCGGCGGGATCGACGAGGGTGCCGTCCAGATCGAAGATCACGAGGGCGGGGGCGTCAGTCACCGGGCAAGTGTCCCATATGCGAGTCAGTAGCCGAAACTCGTATACTCGCAAAGGAATATTGGTGGGGGCGCGACGCGTCAGCGCATGCCGAGACGTTCATGGCAACGCCCCACCGAGTTCACCTGACGCTCCTGTCGAAGATCTCCGCCAGGAATCGGCCCGTGTAGCTCTGCTCGATCTTCGCCACGTCCTCGGGAATCCCCGTGGCGATCACCTGTCCCCCACCTGAGCCGCCGTCGGGGCCCAGGTCGATGATCCAGTCCGCGCTCTTGATGACGTCGAGATTGTGCTCGATCGTGATCACGGTGTTGCCCTTCTCCACGAGCCCCTGAAGGACGAGCAGCAGCTTGCGGATGTCCTCGAAGTGGAGGCCCGTCGTCGGTTCGTCGAGCACGTAGACGCTGCGCCCATTCGAACGGCGCTGCAGCTCGGAGGCGAGCTTCACGCGCTGCGCCTCGCCGCCCGACAGCGTCGTTGCCGGCTGTCCGAGCCGGACGTACCCGAGGCCGACGTCGACGAGCGTGGTGAGATGCCGCGCGATCGGGGCGAACGCCGAGAAGAATTCGGCGGCCTCGTCGATCGGCATGTCGAGCACGTCCGCGATCGTCTTGCCCTTGTAGTGGACCTCGAGCGTCTCCCGGTTGTAGCGGGCCCCATGGCACACCTCGCACGGAACGTACACGTCCGGAAGGAAGTTCATCTCGATCTTGATGGTGCCGTCGCCCGAGCAGGCCTCACAGCGGCCGCCCTTGACGTTGAACGAGAACCTGCCGGGCTGGTACCCGCGCACCTTCGCCTCCGTCGTCTCCGCGAAGAGCCGGCGAATGTGATCGAACACGCCAGTGTAGGTTGCCGGGTTCGAGCGCGGGGTCCGGCCGATCGGACTCTGGTCGACGTGGATGACCTTGTCGAGGTGTTCGAGGCCCTCGATGCGCGTGTGCCGCCCGGCGACCTGCTTCGCGCCGTTCAGGCGGTTGGCGAGCACCTTGTACAGGATTTCATTCACCAGGGTCGACTTCCCGGAGCCGCTCACGCCGGTGACGGCGGTGAGGACGCCGAGCGGGAACGTCACGTCGACATTCTGCAGGTTGTGCTCTCGCGCCCCGATGACCTTGAGCTGCCGCTTGCGGTCGACAGGTCGGCGCTTCTTCGGGAGCTCGATGACTCGGCGCCCCGAAAGGTAATCGCCCGTGAGCGACTCGCGGTTCTCGAGAAGTTCGGCGAGGGGACCGGAGTGGACCACCTTGCCGCCATGCTCGCCTGCGCCCGGCCCGATGTCCACGATCCAATCGGCCTCGTGGATCGTGTCCTCGTCGTGCTCCACCACGATGAGGGTATTCCCGAGGTCCCGGAGGCGGGTGAGCGTTTCGATGAGGCGCCGATTGTCGCGCTGGTGCAGGCCGATGCTGGGTTCGTCGAGCACGTAGAGGACTCCGACGAGCCCCGAGCCGATCTGGGTCGCGAGACGGATGCGCTGCGCTTCGCCCCCTGAGAGGGTTCCGGCGGCGCGCTCGAGGTTGAGGTACTCGAGACCCACGTCGAGGAGGAACGTAAGGCGCGCGTCGATCTCCTTGAGGACCTGGTGCGCGATCTGCCGTTCCCGATTGCTCAGCTCGAGCGTCCCGAGGAATTCGCTCGCCTCCCGCAACGGCAGGGCGGACACGGCAGCGATGGACTTCCCGCCCACGAGGACCGAGAGGGAGGCGGGATTCAGGCGCGCTCCCCCGCACTCCGGGCAGGGGATCTCCCGCATGTACTCGGCATACCTGTCCCGGGCAGAGTCGGACTCCGTCTCGGAGTGCTTGCGCTGGATGTACGAGACGGCACCTTCGAATCCCGTGCTGTACTTGCGCTCGCGGCCGAACCGGTTCCGGTACTGCACGACGACCTTGTGGTCCTTGCCGTGCAGGACGGCGTCGCGGGCATACTGCGGAAGGCTGTGCCACGGGGTGCTCATCGAGAAGCCGAGCTCATCGGAGAGGCCCTCGAGCAGTCGCGTCCAGTACTCCTGCGTGGCCTGGCCCAGAGACCAGGGGGCAATCGCTCCCTCTGAGAGGCTCAGCTCCGGGTCGGGGACGACAAGGTCCTCGTCCACCTCCAGTTTGGTGCCGATGCCGGTGCACGCGGGGCAGGCGCCGAAGGGGTTGTTGAAGGAGAACGAGCGAGGTTCGATCTCGTCGATCGCCAGCGGGTGCTCGTTCGGGCATGCGAGGTGCTCAGAGAACGCGCGGAGACGGTGATCGTCGTCGGGCGCCAGATCGACGAAGTCCGCGAGGACTCGACCCTCTGCTAGCCCCAGAGCCGTCTCGACCGAATCGGCGAGACGCTGGCGGATCCCCTCCTTGACGACGAGGCGGTCGACGACGACCTCGATCGTGTGCTTGAACTGCTTGCCGAGCTTGGGCGGCTCGGCAAGCTGTACGAGCTCGCCGTCAACACGAGCGCGGGCGTAGCCCTTGGCCGCAAGATCCTTGAAGAGGTCGACGAATTCGCCCTTGCGGCCACGCACGACGGGCGCGAGCACTTGGAACCGTGTGCCGTCCGGCAGGTCGAGAAGCTGATCCACGATCTGCTGGGGGGTCTGGCGGGTGACCGGCTCGTGGCAGATCGGGCAATGCGGACGGCCGACGCGGGCCCACAGGAGGCGCATGTAGTCGTAGATCTCGGTGATCGTGCCCACGGTCGAGCGCGGGTTCTTGCTCGTCGACTTCTGGTCGATCGAGACCGCCGGCGAGAGCCCCTCGATGAAGTCGACGTCCGGCTTGTCCACCTGCCCCAGGAACTGGCGTGCGTACGCCGAAAGCGACTCGACGTAACGCCGCTGGCCCTCGGCGAAGATCGTGTCGAACGCGAGCGAGGACTTTCCCGAACCGGAGAGCCCGGTGAAGACGATCATCGCGTCGCGCGGGAGGTCGAGGTCGATGTTGCGCAGGTTGTGCTCGCGCGCGCCCTTCACCACGAGGCGCGACAGGTCGGCCCGGAGCGAGCTCACCTGCCTCTCGGTCACGTCCTGTCCCCCTCCGAGAGACAGGGCGCGCGCCGGCATGTCCTCGCGCGCGTCGCGGAGGACGCCCTCGGACACGGCGTCAGACGCGTCGGCAGACAGTTCCTCGGACAGGGAGGACAGAGAGGGGGGAGTTTGCACCCGATTATGGTAGTCGAAGACGTCTTCGAACTTCCAACCGCTCCGCTCAGGGCGGACAGCCTTCCGCAGTGCTCGTCCCGCCCAGCCGCCAGCACGGACATCAGAGACGCGAATAGGCCTGCTCGAGCAGCTTCGCAGCCTCTTCGAAGCTGCAGCCCCGCGCACTCGCCGTGGACGCGAAGGCCGAGGCCGCCGTCGTCAGTTCCTCCTCGCGTTCGTCGCGCGGCGCGACGACGGTCCCGGCGCGGCCGCGCGTCACGACGACCTTGGCTTCCTCGAGCTCGCGGTACGCCCTCGCGACGGTGTGCGGGGCAAGGCCCAAGTCCGCGGCGAGGGAGCGGACCGGCGGAAGACGTCGCCCCGCGGGGAGCGAGCCGTCGGCGACGAGGTCGGCAACCCGCCGACGCAGCTGCTCGAAAAGGGGCGTTGCATGGTCCTGGTCCGGGCGCCATGCACCTGGAAAGTCCGCTTCTTCCATGACCACCAGAGTAAGGCGCATGGGCCGCGTCCACACGGTGCCGAGCCCGCCTAGACTGGCGCAATGACGAGCCTCATCCACGACCTCGACCACGTCACCGTCCGGAGCGTCTCGGTGGGCGACATGGACAACAATGTGTACCTCATCACGGCGAAGGAATCGGGGCAGCAGGTGCTCATCGACGCGGCCGACGACCTCCCCGCTCTCCGGCAGCTCCTCGAGGAGGGTGCACAGGACACGGCCCAGCCGGCCCGGCTCGCGCTCATCGCGACGACGCATCAGCACTGGGACCATGTCCGGGCCCTTGAGGGACTCGTTGCTGAAACGGGCGCCCGCACTGCGGCGGGACGGCAGGACGTTTCCGGCATCCCCGTTCCGGTCGACGTCGTCCTCGACCACGGCGATGTGGAGCACTTCGGTGGTTTCGACCTGAGCGCGGTGCACCTGCGGGGCCACACGCCCGGCTCCATCGCGTACGTCCTGAAGGACGGCGCGGCGCCGTACCTCATCTTCTCCGGCGATTCGCTGTTCCCGGGTGGGGTCGGCAACACCCAACAGGACCCCGACCGCTTCGCGCTGCTCTTCGGCGACGTCGTCGAGCGGCTCTTCGACGTCTATCCGGACGAGGCGGTCGTGCTCCCCGGCCATGGCCTCCCCACGACTCTCGGAACGGAACGCCCTCAGCTCGACGTGTGGCGGGCACGCGGCTGGTAGAGGGCGGCATCCCGCGGCGCGCAGGGCGGCGAGCAGCTGCCGCTAGAAGATGCCCGCCGCGGACGGCTTCCTCCCGACGCAGAAGAGTCGTCGGAAGGGGTAGACCGTCCCGTACTCGCGGGCAGGATACGCGTCGAGGAGCAGCTGGTTGTACTGCTCCTCGAACTGGGCTCCTTCTTCGGGGCTCAGCGCGTCCAGGACGGGGCGGAGGGCGGTGCCTCGGACCCAGTTGAGCACGGGGTCCTCCCCCAGGAGCACCTGGCAGTAGGTCGTCTCCCAGACATCGGCCTCCCACCCCGCGGCGCGCATGAGGTCGAGATAGTCCGGGGGCTCCCCCACCGCGTCGGTGTGGCGCAGGACGCCGCGCAGGCGGCGCTCCCACTGCGAGGACTGGGCGAGCTCACGCAGCAGCATGTGGGACGGCGCCCCGAAGTTCCCGGGAACCTGCACCGCGAGCCACGCGCCCGCCGCAAGCTGCTCGAGCCACCTTCCCATGAGCGCCTGATGGCCCGGCACCCACTGCAGCACGGCATTCGAAACGACGACGTCGACGTCGTCGTCGGGGGCCCAGGCGACGATGTCCCCGAGCCGGAAGCTCAGACCCGGCCGCCCCGGCGTCGTGCGTTCGGCCGCAGCAATCATCTCCGGCGAGCTGTCGATCCCCTCGACGACGGCGTCGGGCCAGCGGTCTGCGAGCGCGGCCGTGAGCGTCCCGGGCCCGCAGCCGAGGTCGACGACGTGCAGCGGCGCATCGGCCCCTACCCGCGAGGTGAGGTCGAAGAAGGGGCGCCCCCGGTGGTCGCCGAAGCGGACGTAGAGGGCCGGATCCCATGTGGGCGAAGCGCTCATGGCTCCAACGCTAGTGCGGATAGGCTGGAGGCGCCATGAGACTTGACCAGCTCCTCCCCGACGTCGGCCGCGCCGATGATGCCAGCATCCTCCCGGAGGCGCTGCCCGACGCCGTCTACGAGCGATTTGTCGCATGGGCGGAAGGCCGAGGCCTCTCGCTCTACCCGGCTCAGGACGAGGCCGTCATGGAACTCGTGCAGGGGAACAACGTGATCCTCGCGACGCCGACGGGCTCCGGCAAGTCACTTGTCGCGATCGCTGCCCACTTCTATGGCCTCGCGACGGGCCAGCGCAGCTATTACACCGCGCCGATCAAGGCCCTCGTCTCGGAGAAGTTCTTCGCGCTGTGCGAGATCTTCGGGGCCGAGAACGTCGGCATGGTCACCGGCGACTCGTCAGTCAACGGCCAGGCCCCCATCATCTGCTGCACCGCGGAGATCCTCGCGAACCATGCCTTGCGCGAGGGAGCGGCAGCGGAGCTCGGACCGGTTGTCATGGACGAGTTCCACTTCTACTCTGACCCGCAGCGAGGGTGGGCGTGGCAGGTTCCGATCCTCGAGCTCCCGCAGGCGCAGTTCCTGCTCATGAGCGCGACCCTCGGCGACGTGAGCCGGTTCGAGCGCGAGCTCACCGAGCGCACTGGGCGGACGACGACGACGGTCGCCGGCGCCGAGCGGCCCATACCCCTGCATTACTACTACGAGGAGAAACCGGTCCACGAGACGCTCGAGGAGCTGCTCGCGACAAAGCAGGCGCCGGTCTACGTGGTGCACTTCAGCCAGCTCGAGGCGATCGAACGGGCCCAGCAGCTCATGAGCGTCAACGTGTGCACGCGCGAGGAGAAGGACCGCATCGCCGAGCTCATTGCCCACTTCCGCTTCGCGGCCGGGTTCGGGAAGACGCTCAACCGCCTTGTCCGGCACGGCATCGGGGTGCACCACGCCGGGATGCTGCCCAAGTACCGGCGGCTGGTCGAGCAGCTCGCCCAGGCAGGGCTTCTCAAGGTCATCTGCGGGACCGACACGCTGGGGGTGGGGATCAACGTCCCGATCCGCACCGTGCTCCTGACCGCACTCAGCAAGTTCGACGGCCAACGCACTCGGCATCTGAACGCCCGCGAGTTCCACCAGATCGCGGGACGTGCTGGCCGCGCCGGGTTCGACACGGCCGGAACCGTCGTCGTCCAAGCTCCTGAACACGTCGTCGAGAACAACCGCGCGCTCGAGAAGGCCCGCGCGAAGTTCGGCGACGACGCCCGCAAGCTGCGGCAGGTGGTCAAGAAGAAGCCGCCGGAGGGCTTTGTCTCGTGGGGGCACCCGACGTTCGAACGGCTCGTCGAGGCATCGCCCGAGCCACTCAGCTCGAGCTTCACAGTCACGCACGCGATGCTGCTCAATCTCGTGGCACGCCCCGGGAACCCTGTGGTGGCCGCACGTCGCCTCCTCGAGGAGAACCACGAGCCCCGCGTCATCCAGCTACGGCTCATGCGACGGGCCCTCGGGATCCTCCGGGAACTCCTCGCCGCGGGCGTCGTCGAGCGGATCCCCGAGAACGAGTTGAGCGCCGACGATCTCGCGACGGGACGGACCCTGCGCCTCACCGTCGATCTCCAGGAGAACTTTGCCCTCAACCAGCCGCTCTCGCCGTTCGCGCTTGCCGCCCTCGATCTGCTCGACCCCGAATCGCCGCCGTACGCCCTCGACGTCGTCTCAGTCATCGAGGCGACGCTCGAGAAGCCCCGGCAGATCCTCTCGGCGCAGCTCAAGCGGGCGCGTGCAGACGCGGTGGCCGCGATGAAGGCCGAAGGTGTCGAGTACAGCGAGCGCATGGCGGTCCTCGACACCGTCACGTACCCCGAACCGCTCAAGGAGCTCCTCGAGGCAGCTTTCGAGGAGTACCGGAAGCACGCGCCCTGGGTCGGTGATTTCGAGCTCGCGCCCAAGTCGGTCGTGCGGGACATGTACGAGCGGGCCATGGACTTCGGCGAGTTCGTCCAGTTCTACTCGCTCGCACGCAGTGAAGGGATCGTGCTTCGCTACCTGACCGACGCCTACAAGGCGCTGAGCCAGACGGTGCCGCAGGATTCCCTCCGAGAAGACCTCGAGGACCTCGTCGCATGGCTCGGCGAACTCGTGCGCCAAGTCGACTCGAGCCTTCTCGACGAGTGGGAGGAGCTCACGAGCGGGCACGAACTGCACCCCCACGACGTGCCTCCTCCCCCGCCTCCTGCCCTCACCTCGAACCGGCGCGCATTCCGGGTCATGGTGCGCAACGAGCTGTTCCGGCGCGTAGAGCTGTTCGCCGACGAGGACTCTGCCGGCCTCGCCGAGCTCGACCGCGATTCCGCCGTCGACGGCGCGCCCGGTTTCGGCGCCGACGCCTGGGAGGACGCGCTCGATGCGTACTTCGACGAGCACGACGACATCGGGACGGGACCGGATGCGCGGGGCCCGCAGCTGCTCATCATCGACGAGCAGCCCCGGGTGTGGCACGTCCGGCAGATCTTCGACGACCCGGCTGGCAACCACGACTGGGGCTTCTCGGCGGACGTCGACCTAGAGGCCAGCGACGAGGCGGGTTCCGCCGTCATCCGAGTGACCCAGATCGGACGGCTCGGCGGATAGGTTGGGGAACATGGCGTATCCACCCGAAGCCGCGCGCCTCCGGCGCGCTGATTCTCCCCACCCACCCGAAGCCGCGCGCCTCCGGCGCGCTACCCCTGACGACGTTCCGGTCATCCTCGAGCTGATCGGCGACCTCGCTGCCTACGAACGCGAGCCGGACGCCGTGAAGAATACGGTGCCAGTCCTGACCGAGCAGCTCTTCGGCGATAATCCGGCGATCTTCGCGCACGTCGTCGAAGAGGACGACGCCGCGGGACCTTCCCGGATCGCAGGCTTCGCCCTCTGGTTCCTCAACTACTCGACGTGGGAAGGCACTCACGGGATCTACCTTGAGGACCTGTACGTGCGCCCCGAAGCGCGGGGACGGGGCTATGGGAAGGCCCTGCTCCAGGAGCTCGCCCGCACCGCCGTCGAGCGGGGCTATGCGCGGATGGAATGGAGCGTCCTCACCTGGAACGAGCCCTCGATCGGCTTCTACCGAAGCATCGGAGCCCACCCGCTGGACGAGTGGGACACCTTCAGGCTCACAGGCCGCAGCCTCACGGAATTCGGAACCCCTGCATGAGCCGAGAAGGTCTGGCGCGGCACCGCGTCCTCGGCCAGCACGCTTTCCGGGGCCTCCGTTCCACGGAGCACGTCTTCGAGGTCCCACTCGACCACGGGGACCCTGAAGGCGAGCACATAGAGATCTTCGCCCGCGAATACGTCTCTGCCGCCCATCCGGCCGAATCGACCGATCGCCTTCCATGGCTCGTATTCCTCCAAGGCGGTCCGGGGGGACGCGGAGTCCGGGTCACGTCCCTCTCCGGCTGGATGAAGGAGGCAGCGAAAGACTTCCGCATCCTCATGCTGGATCAGCGCGGCACGGGGCTCTCGGCCCCGGCCGACCGCCTCACCCTCCCGCTCCGGGGCAAGCCGAGAGACCAGGCCGAGTACCTCGTGCACTTCCGGGCCGACTCGATTGTCCTCGACTGCGAGGCGATCCGGCGCGCTCTGGGTTCGGGTCCGTGGACGGTCTATGGCCAGAGCTACGGTGGCTTCTGCACGCTCACCTATCTCTCCCTTGCCCCACAAGGGGTCAAGGAGGCTCTGATCACGGGCGGCCTCGCGCCGCTCGACGGACCGGCCGAGCGGGTCTACCGCGCGACGTACCCCCGCCTCGCCGCCCGGAACGCCCAATACTTCTCCTGGTATCCGGACGATTGCGGGCGCGTCGCGGAGATCGCGGACCACCTGCGGACGGTGTGCGAGCGCCTCCCCGACGGGAGCCGGCTCACGCCGGAACGCTTCCAGCTCGTGGGGAACCTCCTCGGCGGGAACACCCGCGTCGACACCCTCCACTACCTCCTCGAGGACGCCTTCACACGATCGGTCGAGGGACGACGCCTCACGGACGCCTTCCTCCTCCAGGTGCACGGGATCGTCACGCGTGCGCCCAACCCGCTCTACGCCGTCATGCACGAGTCGATCTATGGGCAAGGCGAATCCACCGGCTGGGCGGCGTGGCGGATCCTTGACGAGTACCCCGAGTTCCAGCCGCACGCGGCGGAGCCTCTCCTTCTCGGCGAGATGGTCTGCCCGTGGCTCTTCGAGCAGGATCCAGCCCTCGTTCCCCTTGCCGAGACGGCTGCGCTCCTCGCAGAGAAACCCGACTGGGGCGAGCTCTACGACCCGGCCCGGCTCGCCGAGAACGAGGTCCCAGTGGCCGCAGCCGTCTACCGCGACGACATCTACGTGGACCGCTCGCTCTCGCTCGAGACCGCGGGCAGAATCCGGGGCCTCAAGGTCTGGGAGACTGCCGACTTCCACCACGACGGCATTGCCGACGACGGCGAGGGCATCTTCGCCCGGCTCCTCGGCCTCGTGCGAGGAGCCTGAAGCAACGACTCAGGCTCAGGCGTGACCAGCGGCCTGCATCTGCCGCAGCTCCTTCTTGAGATCGGCGACCTCGTCGCGCAGCCGCGCCGCCAGCTCGAACTGCAGCTCGGCCGCCGCGCCGTGCATCTGCTCGGTGAGCTGCTCGATGAGTCCTACGAGATCCTCCGCCGGCGCAGCGGCGACTCGGTCGCGCCGCAGCTCCGCCTCAGCCTTGTCGGCCGGCGCCGGCGCCCCCTTGCGCTTGCCGCCCTTCGCGAGACGCTGGCTCTCGAGCAGGGCACGCGTGTCCTGGTCCTCGCGGAGCAGCTGGTCCGTGATATCCGCAATCCGCTTGCGAAGGGGCTGCGGATCGATGCCGTGCTCGCGGTTGAACGCGAGCTGGATGTCGCGGCGCCGGTTCGTCTCGTCGATGGCCCGTGCCATCGAGTCCGTGATCTTGTCCGCGTACATGTGCACTTCACCTGACACGTTGCGGGCCGCGCGTCCGATCGTCTGGATCAGCGACGTGGACGAACGCAGGAAGCCTTCCTTGTCCGCATCGAGGATGCTCACCAAGGAGACCTCCGGGAGGTCGAGGCCCTCACGGAGGAGGTTGATGCCGACCAGGACGTCGAAGACGCCGAGGCGGAGCTCACGGAGCAATTCGACGCGCCGCAGCGTGTCGACGTCGGAGTGGAGGTACTGGACCTTCACCCCATGTCCCATGAGGTAGTCGGTCAGGTCCTCGGCCATACGCTTCGTGAGGGTTGTGACGAGGACGCGCTCGTCGCGCTCCACGCGGTCGCGGATCTCGCCCAGGAGGTCATCGATCTGGCCCTTCGTGGGCTTGACCACGACCTGTGGGTCAACGAGCCCTGTCGGGCGGATGATCTGCTGCACGACGCCGTCGGACTTGCTGAGCTCGTACTTGCCCGGGGTGGCCGAGAGGTAGATGGTCTGGCCGATCCGCTCGAGGAACTCATCCCACTTGAGGGGCCGGTTGTCCATCGCGGAGGGCAGACGGAAGCCGTGGTCCACGAGCGTCCGCTTCCGCGACATGTCGCCTTCGTACATCGAGCCGATCTGCGGCACCGTGACGTGGGACTCGTCGATGACCAGCAGGAAGTCCTCGGGGAAGTAGTCGAGGAGGCAGTGCGGGGCAGACCCCGCCTCGCGTCCGTCGATGTGGCGCGAGTAGTTCTCGATGCCGGAGCAGAATCCCATCTGCTGCATCATCTCGAGGTCGTATGTCGTGCGCATGCGGAGGCGCTGTGCCTCGACGAGCTTGTTCTGCGACTCGAGCGTCTTGAGCCGGCCGGCGAGTTCATCCTCGATGGCGGTGATGGCCCGGTTCATCCGCTCGGGACCGGCCACGTAGTGGGAGGCGGGAAAGACGTACATCTCCTGTTCATCACGGATGACCTCACCCGTCACAGGGTGGAGTGTGTGGATGCTCTCCACCTCGTCCCCGAAGAACTCGATGCGGAGGGCTAGCTCCTCGTACATCGGGATGATCTCGACCGTGTCCCCGCGGACGCGGAACGTCCCGCGGTGGAAGTCGATGTCGTTCCGTACGTACTGCATCGACACGAACTTCCGCAGGAGCGCGTCTCGGTCGAGCTCCATGCCCTGCCGCAGGGTCACCATTCCGGCGACGTACTCCTCGGGCGTCCCCAGGCCATAGATGCAGGAGACCGTCGCGACGACGATGACGTCGCGGCGAGTGAGCAGCGAATTCGTCGCCGAGTGGCGCAGCCGCTCTACCTCCTCGTTGATCGAGGAATCCTTCTCGATGTAGGTGTCCGTCTGCGGGACGTACGCCTCGGGCTGGTAGTAGTCGTAGTACGAGACGAAGTATTCGACGGCGTTGTGAGGGAGGAGCTCGCGGAATTCATTCGCGAGCTGGGCGGCGAGGGTCTTGTTCTGAACCATCACGAGCGTGGGACGCTGGAGCTTCTCGATCACCCAGGCGGTCGTGGCGCTCTTGCCCGTGCCAGTCGCGCCGAGCAGCACGACGTCCTTCTCGCCGTTCTGGATCCGCTCCGCGATCTCCGCGATGGCCGTTGGCTGATCGCCCGCCGGCTGGTATTCGCTGACGACCTCGAAGGGGGCGACGACGCGGTTGATCTCCTGGGCAAGACTCATGCATCAAATCTACGCCGGGGTGCGGACAGGGCATGTCCGCATTCGCCCCCGGCTGACTTGCGTGGGACGCGTCTAGGACGCAGAGGGTGGCTCCGTCGCCGAGACCGTGCCGGTCCCTGCCCGGGGGGCCAGCAGGTCGTGCCAGAGCCGGTCGACGGCGTCGCGCAAGTCGAGAAGCGAGCCGGTGTTCTCGATCACGTAGTCGGCCGCCTTGAGGCGTTCCTCCCTCGAGGCCTGGGCCGCGATGCGTGCGCGCGACTCGTCGGCGGTTAGCCCGTTGCGGTCCCCCAGCCGGCGGATGCGGACCTCGTCCGGCGCGTCGACCACCACGACGACGTCGAAATCCGCCGCCTGCCCGGTCTCGACGAGGAGCGGGATGTCCTGGACGACGACGGCTTCACCCGGCGCTCCGGCGACGATCTCCGCTGCCCGGGCGCGAACTCGCGGGTGGATGATCGAGTTGAGCAGCTCGCGTCGCGGCGGATCCGCAAAGACCAAGCTGCCGAGCGCGGCCCGGTCCAGCCCGCCGTCGTCCTTGAGCATCCCCGGGCCGAACGCGGCGACGATCTCCGCCAGGCCGTCGGTACCCGGCTCGACGACCTCCCGCGCGATGAGATCGGCGTCGACCAGGACGGCACCCAGCTCAACGAGGCGCCGCGCCACCTCCGACTTCCCCGAGGCGATTCCGCCCGTCAACCCGACCCTCAGCACCCGACCAGACTATCCGTTACCCGCCATCCGACAGCACACGCTCCCGCGAGGGCCGAGCCCTACACTGGTGCGGTGACGTCGACCGCGAGCCGTGCCCTGCGCTACAGCACGATCCAGGGCGAGCATCGCCACGAGCTCGAGATCAGGCGCTCGCGTTTCATCACGGTCCTCCGGCGCGCCGAGACCGAGGAGGAGGCGCGCTCCCTCGTCGCGGAGCTACGGCGCGAATTCCACGATGCGCGGCACCACTGCAGCGCATTCGTCCTCGGACCCGACCGCTCGACCCAGCGAAGCAACGACGACGGCGAGCCCTCGGGGACCGCCGGAGTGCCCATGCTCGAGGCCCTTCTCAAAGGCAGCACGGTCGACGGCGAAGCCGACCTGAGCGACACGGCCGCCGTCGTCGTGAGGTACTTCGGCGGGATCCTGCTCGGTGCCGGCGGCCTCGTCAGGGCATACTCCGAGTCAGTGTCACGTGCCCTGGCCTCGGCCCCGCTGGTGCGGCGCCAACGGCTCCGGCTTCTCTCGGTCGAGGCGCCGCACGGCGCGGCAGGCCGGCTCGAAAACGACCTCCGGGCGTCCGGAGTGGCCGTTCTGGGGACTGAGTACGGCCCGACGGCCGCGATTCTGCGCCTCGCGATCGAGGACAGCGATGTCGCTGCCGCCGGTTTCTCGGAACGCCTCGCGACGCTCACGGGCGGGGGCTCTCCCGCCGCCGACCTCGGAACGTCCTGGGTAGACCTCGGCTAGCCGCCTCTGGCCTCACGCCTCTCGGACCGCCTGAGCGGCGAGTTCAGCACCCCAACGCTCTGCCCTCTCGAGCTCCCCGTCGAGCAGCGGCCCTTCCTTGCCCTCCACGTAGTACCACGTCGGTTCGGCCGCCTGCTCGGCGCCCGCGGCTTCGAGGCCCTTGGCGATCTTCTTCGCGGCGTCTCCGTGGAAGACGGACTTCACGCGCGTGTCGAACGATGCCGCGCGGATGCCCGCCAGCGACCCGGGCGCGAGCGCACTGAGCCAGCCGGCGACCTCCGGCAGGGGGCGCCACGCGTTGATCGGGCTTCCGACAACCAGCAGCGAACCAGGCTTCAGGTGTCCGGCATTGAACTTCTCGGCTTCAACCGCGTGGCTCTCCGCCCCGATGCCACGGGAGATAGCCTCCGCGATCTGGCGCGTGTTGCCGAAGTTCGACTCGTAGACGACGACTGCTTCCATCGTGGGTTCCTCCTTGGCTTTGCGCGGAAGACAGGCCCGCGCTCTCCCAGAGTAGGGACCGCATCGCAGCCGAGTCAGAGCCAAAGGGCCCACCAAACTGCGCGAAGGGCGGGCCCTGCAGGTGCAGAGCCCGCCCTTCGCGCGGAGACTTTCCCGGCGGCCGGAGTCAGCCGCGGCGGATCAGTTGCCCGTCAGCTTCTCACGAAGCGCGGCGAGAGCCTCGTCCGAGGCGAGCGTGCCGCTCTCCGGAGCCGGGGCCTCGGAGGAGTAGCTCGTCGGGACCGACTCGCGGCCGGAGGCCGCCGCGGCGTCGTCGGCAAGGTGCTGTGCAACCTGCTTCTTGTGCGCCTCCCAGCGGGACTGCGCGTCGGCGTACTGCTGCTCCCACGCGGCGCGCTGCGACTCGTAGCCCTCGAGCCACTCGTTGGACTCCGGGTCGAAGCCCTCGGGGTACTTGTAGTTCCCCTCCTCGTCATACTCCGCAGCCATGCCGTAGAGCGCAGGGTCGAACTCGGTCGACTCGGGGTCGACACCCTCGTTGGCCTGCTTGAGCGAGAGGGAGATGCGGCGACGCTCGAGGTCGATGTCGATGACCTTGACGAAGATCTCGTCGCCCACCGAGACAACCTGCTCGGCGAGGTCGACGTGACGCTCGGCAAGCTCGGAGATGTGGACGAGGCCCTCGATGCCGTCCTCGACGCGAACGAACGCACCGAACGGAACAAGCTTGGTGACCTTGCCGGGAACGACCTGGCCGAGCGCGTGGGTCCGCGCGAAGGTCTGCCACGGGTCTTCCTGGGTGGCCTTGAGCGAGAGCGAGACGCGCTCGCGCTCGAGGTCCACCTCGAGCACCTCGACCGTGACCTCCTGGCCGACCTCGACAACCTCGGAGGGGTGGTCGATGTGCTTCCACGAGAGCTCGGAGACGTGGACGAGGCCGTCGACGCCGCCGAGGTCCACGAACGCACCGAAGTTGACGATCGAGGAGACGACGCCCGTGCGGACCTGGCCCTTCTCGAGCTTGTTGAGGAAGGTCGAGCGGACCTCGGACTGGGTCTGCTCGAGCCACGCCCGGCGGGACAGGACCACGTTGTTGCGGTTCTTGTCGAGCTCGATGATCTTCGCCTCGAGCTTCTGGCCGATGTACGGCGCGAGGTCGCGCACGCGGCGCATCTCGACGAGCGAGGCCGGGAGGAAGCCGCGAAGGCCGATGTCGAGGATGAGGCCACCCTTGACCACCTCGATGACGGTACCGGTGACGACACCGTCCTCTTCCTTGATCTTCTCGATGTCGCCCCACGCGCGCTCGTACTGCGCACGCTTCTTCGACAGGATCAGACGGCCTTCCTTGTCCTCCTTCGTGAGGACGAGGGCCTCCACCTGATCGCCGACCGCCACGACCTCACCAGGGTCGACGTCGTGCTTGATGGAAAGCTCACGGGAGGGGATGACGCCCTCGGTCTTGTACCCGATGTCGAGGAGGACCTCGTCGCGATCGACCTTGACGACAGTGCCCTCTACGAGGTCGCCGTCGTTGAAGTACTTGATAGTGGCGTCGACGGCGGCAAGGAAGTCATCGGCAGAGCCAATGTCGTTGATCGCGACCTGCGGGGTGCCGGACTTCTCGGTGGAGGTGATGGTCATGTAGTAGGGGCTCCGATGTGGATCGTTAGTCGGTCAGGCAGCCCGGTCCCATGCCACACAGCACGGGTCAGGCATCCTGAAAATTGGATTGGAACAGCTGCGCAGTACGCGCCCGTCCAGTTTAGTCGGCGCCCTCAAGCCGGGTCAAAGCGAGGGCACGCCGGTCCGGCAACATTCAGCTACGCCGGGTGGCCCGGCACCGCGAGCCCGGACTGGGACAGCGTAGTGAACCGGATCCCGCGGCCGAGGAGCGCGGGCAGACCGGCCGCATATCCGGCCGCGGTGCCCGATCCGGGCTGGTTCATGTGGCTGATCACGATGTCGCCCGGTTCCACGGTCCGGAGCTGGGCGGCCACCTTCCACGCGGGGAAGGTGGCTCCGGCGTCGGCGTTGACGGAGAAGTTGAGCGGCACGAGGCCGGCGGCAGAGGTCGCCGCCGCCGTGATGTCGTCGTAGAACGCCGTGCCGGGTCGGAACCAGGGAACAGGTGCGCCGGCCAAGGAGGACACGCGCTCCTCGTTGCCGAGCACCTCCTCAAGGGCCGCGGCGAGCGACGCCGTGCCCGGAATACCGTAGGCGCTCCGCCCCGACACGGAGAGCGGGACGTGGGCCGTTCCATGGTTGCCGATCTCGAACAGCGGATCGGCGGCCAGTTCCGCGCTGAGCGACGGATTCTCCTCGATCCAGCGCGCGTTGAGGAAGAGCGTCGCGGGCACGCGGTAGCGCCGCAGCGTCTGGATGAGGGCCGCGTCGTACCGCGAGCCGCCGGGCCCTCCGCACGCGTCAAAGGTGAGCGAAACAGCTGTGGTCGCGGTGCGCGTCACGACGCCCGTCACCGCAAGGCCCCACTGTGTGGGCCGGCGGCCGCGGAACCGGTCCTCGATCGCCTGCCGTTCGGCGGCATCGAGCACGTGGGGCCGCACCCGCGTCGGGGTGGCCGAGGGCGCCGCAGCCGAAGGGTGCGCCGACGGAGCGGGTGTCTCGACGGCGGGCTCTGCGATCGTCGTCCCGGCGACCTGGGAGGACCCGCACGCCGTGAGGAGCGCACCCAAGGAGGCCGAACCCAGTGTGGACAGCACAGTGCGCCGCGAGGCGTGCGGCATCGAGGAGGGCATAGGCGCTCCGAGGTCCGGTGAGCGGGCCGCTCAGAAGTGGGTGAGACAGTGCGCGGGGCGCTCGACGGCGAAGATCCGCTCCGCCTCGAGGGCGGCACCGGGATGCTCCTCGCTCACGCGCCCTGCCTCCCTCAGAATAGTCGCCCGGACGCCCCCTACGTACAACGACGCGAGTTCCGCAACGTCCAGCACGAGGTCCGGCAGCTCGCCGTCGGCGCGGGACACCTTCGCCGTCCCGCCCTCCACCGCCAGCCGGTACCGACCAGCTGCCATCCCGAGCCCGTCGACGACGTCGAGGACGAGCGACCCGTCCACGCCGTATCGCCGCGCCTCGAGCGCCGCCGGGACGTCGAGGATGCGCAGCCACAGCATGTCCTGCGCCGCCTCGGCGCGAAGGGCGCGCGCGTCCTCGAGCGCCCAGGCAAGGGGATCGTCGGCCGGGGCCTCGTTCCACACGACCCGGCGGACGAGGTCGAGCGAGCCGAGGAAGTCCCACAGCGCGAGGTACGCCTCCGGCGTCGCCGCGACGAGGTCCCGGACCTCCATCGTGGGCGGCTCGTGCTCCCAGCCCCGGAACGCGTAGGTGACGTAGCCGTCCGGAGTGCCGTCGACGTCGAAGTGCAGCGCCGCGCGAAGGGCCAGGTCATCCCCTCCCCCGTCCCGGTCCCAGAGGCCGGCGGCCGAATGGCGGTAGCGCTCCTGGCGGTCGACGGATCCCGGCGTCGCCCGGTGGGCGCGCTCGAACACCGATGGCGCAAGGTCGAAAAGGACCTCGGGCTCCGCGGCCTCCACTCGGCCGTCAGTCGGCACGGCGAGCTTGAAGGCGGGGCCCGTCGCGACCGTGACCCGGCGTTCGGCCGTCGCCACTCCGAAGCCGAAGCGACGGTAGATGGAAGCCTCGGACGCGGTGAGCGCGGCGATCGGGACGCCGTCGGCCTTCGCCCGCGCGAGGTCCTCCGTCATGAGCCGGCGGAGGAGGCCCCGGCGACGGTGGCTCGTGCGGACCGTCACGGCCGTCACCAGATGGGCCGGCACGAGCGCGCCGTAGCCGGCGTTGAGCGTCTTGCGGAACGTGGCGAAGGTCGCCACGGGGACCTCGGGGCCGAGCGCCCCGGCAGGGACCGGCCCCGTCTGGTACGCGCCCGTGAGCTCGCGTCCGTCGACCACGAACGCGGCCGCCGTCTTCGCGACCAGTTCCTCCGAACGCCGCTTCTCGTAGAAGCCTGCGCCGACGGCCCTGATCCAGTCGCGGGTCTGCCCGTAGCCCTCCTCGCCCCACTGCGACGGTCGGAACCGCCGAAGCTCGTAGTCCCCGGCGAGCGTCATCAGTGGCCGGCTTCGTTCCAGGTGCGGCCCACACCGACCTGCACGTCGAGCGGCACCGAGAGCTCGGCCGCGGACCCCATGCGCTCCACCACGGCCTCGCGGACGGCTGCCTCTTCGCCGGGGGCGACCTCGACGACGAGCTCGTCGTGGATCTGGAGGAGCAGCCGGGAAGCCAGCCCCCGAGCCTCGAGCTCGTGCTCGACGCCGAGCATCGCGAGTTTGATGATGTCCGCCGCCGAGCCCTGGATGGGAGAGTTGAGCGCGACCCGCTCGGCGACCTCGCGCCGCGCGCGGTCGGTGCTGTTGAGGTCCGGGAGGTAGCGGCGGCGTCCGAAGATCGTCGATGTGTAGCCGTCCTTGCGAGCCTGCTCGACCACGCCGCGCAGGTAGTCGCGGACGCCACCGAACCGGTCGAAGTAGTCCTTCATCAGGGTGCGCGCCTCGTCCACCGAGATGTCGAGCTGCTTCGAGAGCCCGAAGGAGGTCAGGCCGTACGCGAGGCCGTAGGACATGGCCTTGACCTTGGCCCGCATTTCCGACGTGACGTCGGTAGGGGCCACGTGGAAGATGCGCGAGCCGACGAAGCGGTGGAGATCCTCGCCCTCGCGGTACGCCTGGATCAGCCCTGCATCGTTCGAGAGGTGCGCCATGATGCGCATCTCGATCTGCGAGTAGTCCGCCGAGAGCAGCGACTCATAGCCCTCGCCGACCACGAACACGTCGCGGACGCGCCGCCCCTCCTCCGAACGGATCGGTATGTTCTGGAGGTTCGGATTGTTGGAGGACAGGCGCCCCGTCGCGGCGATGTTCTGCGCGTACGTCGTATGGATGCGCGAATCGGACGTCACTGACTTCTTGAGGGTCTCGACCATCTGCCGGAGCTTGCTCGACTCGCGGTGCGCCATGAGCCCCTCGAGGAACGGGTGCCCCGTCTTGTCGAGCAGCTCCTTGAGCGACGCGGCGTCCGTCGTGTAGCCCGTCTTGATCTTCTTGGTCTTCGGCAGCTCGAGCTCGTCGAAGAGTACTGTCTGGAGCTGCTTGGGCGAACCGAGGTTCACCTCGTGGCCGATCGCAGCGTACGCTCGCCCGGCCGCCTCCTCGCTCGCGCGGCCGAGAGCGCCCATGAGCGCATCGATCTGCTCCTTCGAGACGGCGATCCCGGCCCATTCCATGTCGAGCAGCACCCGTGCCAGCGGCAGCTCCATTTCGGCCAGGAGCGAGGCTGCCCCCACTTCGGCCAGCCGGGGGGCGAAATCCGCGCTGAGGGCCCGGACGACGGCGGCCTCCCGCACTAGCGCTCCTGCTGCCTCGTCGTCCCCCGCGAGGGAGAGCGCCAGCTGCCCGCTTGCGGGAGCCGAGCCGAGCTGGATGTCGAGGTGGTGCTGGGCGAGGTCGGCCAGGGCATAGCTCCGGCGGTCCGGCTCGATGAGATAGCCGGAGATCGAGACGTCGTCGACGACCCCCTCGAGCTCAACTCCGAGCGCGCGCAGGGCCTTCGCGGACTCCTTGTACTCGTGGATCGCCTTGGGCACAGCGGGGTCCGCGAGCCACTCTGCAAGCGGCGCCGGGAACACGCCGTCGACCGCAAGATAGACCGCCTCGCCATGCGAGGCGAGGGCGACGGCGGTCGCCTCCTGGCGCTCCCCCGCCGGCTCGGCGCGGACTGCGACAGCGACGGGCACGGCGCCCGCGGCGCTCGCGAGGCGCGCGAGCGCCGAAGGAAGCTCGGCTTCGGCCGGGCTGGTGTACTCGGGCACCTCGAAGACGTCGGTGCCCGAGGCCTCGGGCTCGGTCGCGAAGATCTCGTAGACGCGGGCCCGGAGGTTCTTGAACTCGAGCTCGTCGAAGAGCGATTCGACGGCCGCGGTGTCCGGCTCGGGCGAGGCCAGCTCGTCGAGCGCGACCGGGAGCTCGAGGTCCGTGATGAGCCGGTTGAGGCGGCGGTTCCGTTCGACCGCCTGGAGGTTCTCGCGCAGGCTCTCACCAGCCTTGCCCTTGATCTCGCCCGCGTGTTCGAGGACCCCCTCGAGCCCGTCGTACTGCGTGATCCACTTCGCAGCCGTCTTGGGACCCACTCCCGGGACCCCGGGGAGGTTGTCCGCCGACTCGCCCACGAGCGCCGCGAGGTCTGGGTAACGGGCGGGCGGAACGAGGTACTTCTCCTCGATCGCGGTGGCGTCCATGCGCGGGATGTCGCTCACGCCCTTGCGCGGGTACAGGACCGAGACGTGGTCGTTGACGAGCTGGAAGGTGTCCCGGTCGCCCGAGACGAGGTAGACCTCCATGCCCGCATCCGCGCCCTGGGACGCGAGTGTCGCGAGGATATCGTCCGCCTCGTAGCCGGGGAGCTCGAGCGTGCGGATGCCGAGCGCCTGCATGACGCGCTTGATGAGGTCGATCTGGCCGCGGAACTCGGACGGCGTCTCATTGCGCCCGCCCTTGTACTCGCTGTATTCCGCCTTGCGGTGAGTCGTCTCGTCGCTCACGTCGAACGCCACTGCAACGTGGGTGGGCTTCTGATCCCGCATGAGGTTGATGAGCATCGAGGTGAAGCCGTGGACCGCGTTCGTGTGCTGCCCCTCGGCATTCCGGAAGCTCTCGGCAGGGAGGGCGAAGAACGCACGGAAGGCCATGGAATGGCCGTCGACGACGAGGAGCCGGCGGGGCTCCCCCTGAGGATCGAGGACGACAGTCTCGGCTTTGCTCGTTTGACTCACGGGTGCCAGCCTAGTGGGCATGCACACGAAAGACACTCACGGCGGCGCACCCCTCCCGGGGGCCCCGGGCCGCGGCCTGCCGGCCCGTCACGAGCGGGAAGTCATGGACGCAGGCGTCCCCGATCACCTCCGTGCCTGGCTTGCTGAGAGCGGGGTTGGAGCCCTCGTCGTGAAACTGGGGATTGTGTTCGAGGAACTCGGTCCCGAGCGCTCCGTCGCGACCATGCCGGTCGAGGGGAACACTCAGCTCGCGGGCATCCTGCACGGCGGTGCGAGCGCAGCGCTGGCGGAGACGCTCGGATCGTTCGCGGCGACTCTCCATGCCGGCCCTGGACGCATCGCGATGGGGGTCGACCTCAACGCCACCCACCATCGACCGGTCTCTGCGGGGATCGTCCGGGGCGTCTGCACCGCGAACCACCTGGGCCGCACCATGACCTCGCACGAAGTCGTCATCGAGGACGAGTCGGGGCATCGGATCTGCACCGCGAGAATCACCAATCTGCTCCGCGACCTGCCGGCACGGGACGCTCAGGCGACCCGATAGTCCAGTTCCACCGTGCCATCCCGCTGGGTGATGCCTTCGAGCCGGAAGTCGCGCGGCGCTGCGAGCGGACGCGCACCGAAGAGCGGCACGCCTCCGCCCAGCGCCACGGGCACGAGGGTCACGACGACGCGGTCCACGAGCCCGGCCGCTAGGAACTGCCCCGCGAGGTTCCCGCCGCCCACGAGGTACACATCCTTGTCCCCCGCGTCCCGGCGCAGCTCGCCTTCGAACTCCGTCACCGCCCCGCGAACGCCGACGACGTCGGCGCCGTCCTCCGCTGCATGCTCCTGGTGGCTGAAGACCCAGCAGGGTGCGGTGTAGGACCACTCGCCGGGGTGGTGCTCACGAATCCACTCGTAGGTCGCGCCGCCCATGACCACGCAGCCGACGCCGCGCTCGAACTCGCGATAGGAAGCGCCGAGGCCCTCCACGTCGTCGAACTTCTCGAGCCAGGCCAGCCCCCCGCCGTCCTGGGCGATGTAGCCGTCGAGGCTCGCCCCCACGTAGTAAACGAACTCCGCCATGGCCACACCCTAGGCGAGCCGGAGCGAGGCCTGCTAGGGATGGAAATACGGCACGATGAGGTACACGCCGTACAGGACGGCCGCCCCGGAGAGCGCGTAGCACGCGCGGCTCGCGGCGGCCAGCCAGCGCCGATTCGCGCGGACGGGATCCTCGCTCTCGGCCCGCAGGCGCACTCCGAGCGCGAAGAACAGCACGATGCAGCCTGCGCCGAGGACCGTCGCCACCGCGACGACGAGAAACGCTCCCCCGTCGATCATCGCAGGTCCCCCTTCGGCGAGCGCTTGCGGGGCGGGAAGCTGACGGCTTCGCTCGCTTCCTCAACCTCCACTACGTTGTGGTGGCCCACTCGCTGGCGGCGGTTCAGCAGGAACATCCACCCGATGGCAGCCGCCCCGACGACGGTGATGGCGATGACCCCCAGCGGTCCGAGCCCGATGACGACGGCGGCCAACCCCCCAACGACGGCGGCGGCGGGCAAGGTCAGAATCCAGCCCACGGCGATCCGGCCCGCGGTGCCCCAGCGGATGGAGGTCCCACGGCGGCCGAGGCCTGAGCCGATCACGGAACCGCTCGTGACCTGGGTCGTAGAGAGGGCGAACCCCAGATGCGACGACGCAAGGATCGCTGCGGCAGTACTGGACTCCGAGGAGAAGCCTTGCGCGGGCCGCACTTCCGTCAGGCCGGTTCCGACCGTGCGGATGATCCGCCACCCGCCCGCGTAGGTGCCGAGGCCGATGGCGGCGGCGCACACGACGATCACCCACCACTGAGGACCGCTTCCCGGTGTCTGTGCGCCGGCGGAGATGAGCAGGAGGGTAATGATCCCCATGGTCTTCTGGGCGTCGTTCGTCCCGTGGGACAGCGCCACGAGGCTCGAGGTGAAGATCTGGCCGACGCGGAAGCCCGCACGCCCCTGATGCAGCTTCTGCCCGGTTTCAGGGTCTCGGCGCGCGGTGACGGCATAAGCGATGCGTGTGCAGACCCATGCCGAGAGGCCCGCGATGACGGGCGCCGCGACGGCTGGCAGGATGACCTTCGAGATGATGCTCGGGAAGTTCACCGCCGAGACGCCGATGCCGACGACGGCAGCGCCGATGAGCCCCCCGAACAGCGCGTGGGAGGAACTCGACGGGAGGCCCCGCAGCCACGTGAACATGTTCCACAGCACGGCGCCGATGAGCCCGGCGAAGATGAGGTCCGGCGTGATGTGGACGCCGGGCGAGCCCTCGCGGATGATGCCGCTCGAGATGGTCTTCGCCACTTCGGTCGAGAGGAAGGCGCCCACGAGGTTGAGCACGGACGCGAGCGCGACGGCGGGCCGGGGCTTGATCGCGCCCGTCGCGATCGGTGTCGCCATGGCGTTCGCGGTGTCGTGGAAGCCGTTCGTGAAGTCGAAGAAGAGCGCCAGTGCGATGACGAGCGCGATCATGGCGGTGATATCCACCCGGGTTCCCATCGGAGATCGACGTTGTGGGGGCGCCGTGCTCCCGCCGCCTGCGTTCACCTGGAGTTCACCGTCCGGATGCCGCGGGTTCACCTTGCGCCGAGGATCCATCCTATACCGGTGCCCGAGGAGGGACTCGAACCCTCACACCTTTCGATACCGCATTTTGAGTGCGGCGCGTCTGCCGATTCCGCCACTCGGGCCTTCCCGCGCGAGCCCCTCCCGGAGCGGCCGCGCGGCACTACTCTACAGGCCCGAGAGGCGCCCCGTCGTCCACGACCAGTCCGCCGCCGGCCCAGCGACTCCGCCGGCAACTCGCCCGCAAACTGCGCAGACGCAACGCGCCCCGGTAGGATCGTGGTAAGTCCAGCCCGAATCTGCAGCAAGGAGCCCGAGTGTCCGAGAAGACGTCGGAGAAGACAGCCAAGCCCACGCCGTCGCCCAAGAGCGCCGCGCCGTCGGACAGGGCGCATGCCGCGCGTCGCGTGGTCGTTGCGGAGGACGAGACGCTCATCCGCCTCGACATCATCGAGATCCTGCGAGGCGAAGGCTTCGACGTGGTCGGCGAGGCCGACAACGGCGAGAAGGCCGTCGCGCTCGCGGAGGAACTCCGCCCTGACCTGGTGCTCATGGACGTCAAGATGCCCGTCATGGACGGCATCACGGCCGCCGAGAAGATCGTGAAGGCACGGATCGCGCCAGTCGTCCTCCTCACCGCGTTCAGCCAGAAGGAGCTCGTCGAGCGGGCGCGGGACGCCGGGGCCATGGCCTACGTCGTCAAGCCGTTCACCCCGAACGATCTGGTCCCGGCCATCGAGATCGCCCTGTCCCGCCACGAGGAGATCCGTTCCCTCGAGGCCGAGGTCACGGATCTCCAGGAGCAGTTCGCCACGCGCAAGCTCGTCGAGCGGGCCAAGAGCCTGCTCATGACGAAGATGGGGCTCACCGAGCCTGAGGCGTTCCGCTGGATCCAGAAGACGTCGATGGACCGTCGTCTCAGCATGCGCGAGGTGGCCGAGACCATCATCAGCCAGGTGAGCTGAACTCCGGACTCGGAAGCGACGAGGGCGGCACCCGGTGGGTGCCGCCCTCGTCGTCTGACGGGCTGTCGCGGAGGATCAGACCTCGGGCCAGGGACCGACTTGCTCACGGGTCGGCTTGACGGCGCCGTCGAGCAGCTGCCCCGCGTCAGCGAGGTCGCCGACCTTGTGGACGCGCAGCGCGTTGGTCGACCCGGCGACGCCGGGAGGCGAGCCCGCGGCGACCACCACGATGTCGTTGGGCTGAGCCATTCCGGCGCGCAGAAGGTACTCGTCCACCTGCGCGATCATCTGGTCGGTGTGCTCGGCGAATTCCACCATGCGGGGCTGAATGCCCCAGCACAGGCTCAGGATGTTGAGCGTCGAGGTCAGCGGGGTGAACGCGAAGATCGGCTTCTGCGGCCGGAGGCGGCTGAGCCGCCGGGCGGAGTCGCCCGACTGCGTGAAGGTGCAGATGTACTTCGCATCCAGCTGGTCCGCAATCGTGACCGCGGCGCGAGTGATCGCCCCGCCTCGCGTCTTCGGCTGGGAGCCGAGGGGCGGGACCCGCTCGAGACCGTGGTCCTCGGTCGACTCGATGATCTTCGCCATCGTCCGGACCGTCTCGATGGGGTAGGCCCCCACGCTCGTCTCGCCCGAGAGCATGACCGCATCGGCGCCGTCGAGCACGGCGTTCGCGCAGTCGGACGCCTCCGCGCGCGTCGGCCGAGGATTCTCGATCATCGACTCGAGCACCTGCGTGGCGACGATGACGGGCTTCGCCCACCGACGGGCAAGCTCGATCGCCCGCTTCTGCACCAGCGGAACCTCCTCGAGCGGAAGCTCCACACCCAGATCGCCGCGCGCGACCATGATCGCGTCGAAGGCGTCGATGATCTCGTGGAGCTGGTCGACGGCCTGGGGCTTCTCGATCTTCGCGATGACGGGGACCCGCCGGCCCTCCTCGTCCATGATGGCGTGGACGCGGTCGACGTCCTTCGCATCGCGGACGAACGAGAGGGCGATGAAGTCCACGCCGCGCTTGAGCGCCCAGCGGAGATCCTTCTCGTCCTTGTCGCTCAACGCCGGAACGTTCACCGCGACGCCAGGGAGGTTGATGCCCTTGTTGTTGGACACCATCCCGCCCACGACGACCTCGGTGACGACCTTGACGTCGTCGACAGCCGTCGCGCGCAGCGCGACCTTGCCGTCGTCGATCAGGAGCGTGTCGCCGACCGAGACGTCCTCGGTCAGGCTCCTGAGCGTCGTCGAGCAGATCTCCTTCGTCCCCGGGACGTCCTCGGTCGTGATCGTGAAGACATCGCCGGGAGCCAGCTCGTACGGGCCGTCGACGAAGCGGCCGAGGCGGATCTTCGGACCCTGCAGGTCCGCCATGATCCCAACGGCCTTGTGCAGCTCCGCCGACGCCTTCCGCACATTCTCGTAGGTCGCGTCATGCACGGTGTAGTCGCCGTGGCTCATGTTGAGCCTGGCCACGTCGACGCCGGCCTCGATCACTGCGAGGGTCTTCTCGTAGCTCGAGATGGCCGGCCCAAACGTGGCAACGATTTTCGCTCGTCTCATATACCTCACCCTAGGGGTTGTGTGGTGAACGTGGATGTCTGGGGGATGAACTTCACGGATTCCGCCGGAGCGGAATGGATCGGACAGAGCACAGGGTCCCCCTTTGTCCTCGGGACCCCGAAACGTGCATCAGAGGACGGAGATCGCGCGGTCCGTCGGGGCCACCGGCGCCGGGAGAATCGTGCTGCCCATGAGGAACTTGTCGACCTCCGCGGCGCACGCCCGGCCCTCGGCGATCGCCCACACGATGAGCGACTGGCCGCGGCCGGCGTCGCCCGCGACGAAGACCCCCGGCGTGGCCGTCATGTACTCGCCGTCTCGACCGACATTGCCGCGCTCGTCGAACGGGGCGTTGATCTGCTCGGGCAGTCCGTTCTCCTCGGCCCCCGTGAAGCCGAGGGAGAGGAGGACGAGGTCCGCCGGAATGACCCGCTCCGTCCCAGCCTTCGGAAGACGTCGACCGTCCACATACTCCGTCTCGGCGACCTTGAGGCCTGTCACCTTGCCATCGGTGCCGATGTACTCGACGGTCGACGCGAGATAGGTCCGCTCGCCGCCCTCTTCGTGGGCGCTCGCGACCTCGAAGAGCGTCGGGAACATCGGCCACGGCTGGTGGCCGGGACGCTCCGACGGCGGCTGCTTGCCGATCGCGAGAGTCGTGACCGACGCCGCCTGCTGGCGGTGGGCGGTCCCGAGGCAGTCGGCCCCCGTGTCGCCGCCGCCGAGGATCACGACGTGCTTGCCACGGGCGTCGATCTGGTTCTCGACCGGGTCGCCCGCGACGGCATGGTTGGCCTGCACGAGGTACTCCATCGCGAAGTGGACCCCATCAAGCTCGCGCCCAGGGATCCTGAGGTCGCGCGGAACGGTCGCGCCCGTTGCGATGACGACAGCGTCGTACCGGCGGCGCAGCTGATCCCAGCTCACGTCGCGGCCGACCTCGACGCCGGCCCGGAACCGGGTGCCCTCGGCCTTCATCTGCTCGAGACGACGGTCCAGGATCTCCTTCTCCATCTTGAAGTCGGGAATGCCGTACCGCAGGAGTCCGCCGATCCGGTCGTCGCGCTCGTACACGGCGACCGTGTGGCCCACCCGTGTGAGCTGCTGCGCGGCGGCAAGGCCGGCCGGGCCGGAGCCGACGACGGCTACGGTCTTCCCGGTGAGGCGGGCTGGCGGCAGAGGCTCGACGTAGCCGCCCTCGAAGGCCTGCTCCGCGATCGAGACCTCGATCTGCTTGATCGTCACGGCAGGCTGGTTGATGCCCAGCACGCAGGCCGACTCACACGGGGCCGGGCACAGCCGACCGGTGAATTCCGGGAAATTGTTCGTCGCGTGCAGGCGCTCGCTGGCGTCCTGCTCCTTGCCCCGCCACGTGAGGTCGTTCCACTCCGGAATGAGGTTACCGAGGGGGCACCCGTGGTGGCAGAAAGGGACACCGCAGTCCATGCACCTGGCGGCCTGACGCTTGAGGACGCCGTTCTCCTGCGCCTCGTAGACCTCCTTCCAGTCCATGATGCGGACGGGGACGGGACGGCGCGGCTGCGTCTCACGCTGCCGAACCTTCAGGAATCCGCGTGGATCAGCCACCGGTCACCTCCAGAATGCGAGACCAAACTTCTTCCCCGTCCGGGTCCAGGCCCTCCTCGAGGGCACTGAGACGGGTCTGCTGGACCGCCGCATAGTCGCGGGGCAGCACCTTCGTCATGCGGGCCGCCGTGTCGTCGAAATTGTCGAGCAGGCGCTGACCCAGCTGCGAGCCCGTCTCCTCCACGTGCTTGGCGATGAGGTTGCGCACAATGTCGCGGTCCTCGTCATCGAGTTCGAGGAGCGTGAGCTCGCCCGAATCGAGTGCCTGGGTGTTGACCTTGGTAGCCTCGAGGTCGAGCACGAACGCCGTACCGCCGGACATGCCTGCCCCGAAGTTGCGTCCCGTGCGGCCCAGAATGACCGCCTGGCCACCCGTCATGTACTCGCACCCGTGGTCGCCGATGCCTTCGACGACGGCGGTCGCGCCCGAGTTGCGCACGAGGAACCGCTCGCCGACCATGCCCCGGAGGAAGATCTCCCCGCTCGTGGCGCCGTAGCCGATCACGTTGCCCGCGATCACGTTGTCCTCGGCCGGGAACACGTTGGTCCGGTCGGGACGGACGATGACGCGGCCGCCGGAGAGGCCCTTCGCGACATAGTCGTTCGAGTCGCCGAACAGCCGCAACGTGATCCCCGCGGGGAGGAAGGCCGCAAGCGACTGTCCCGCGGTGCCAGTGAGCGTCACGTCGATCGTGTCGGTTGCGAGCGTGTCGGTGCCGAAGGTGCGGGTGACCTCGTGGCCGAGCATCGTCCCCACGGACCGGTCTGTGTTGACGACCGGGAGGCTGATCTTGACCGGGCTGCGGTCCGTGAGCGCCTCCTGCGCCATCTCGATGAGCTGGACGTCGAAGTGCTTGTCGAGCTCGTGGTTCTGGCCCGTCGTGTTGCGCAGCGGCGCGTCCTCGTCGAAGTCCAGGCCCGCGAGGATCGGCGTGAGATCGAGCCCCTCGGCCTTCCAGTGGTCGATCGCGTCCTTCGTGTCGAGGAACTCCGAGCGTCCGATTGCCTCTTCAAGCGAACGGAAGCCGAGCTCGGCCAGGATCTCGCGGATCTCCTCGGCGATGAACTCGAAGAAGTTCACCACGAACTCGGGCTTGCCGGTGAAGCGCGCCCGCAGCTCGGGATTCTGGGTGGCGACCCCCACCGGGCACGTGTCCAGATGGCACACGCGCATCATGATGCAGCCCGAGACGACGAGCGGAGCGGTGGCGAATCCGTACTCCTCAGCCCCGAGCAGCGCCGCGATGACGACGTCGCGCCCCGTCTTGAGCTGGCCGTCGACCTGAACCACGACGCGGTCTCGAAGCCCGTTGAGCATGAGGGTCTGCTGGGTTTCGGCGAGGCCGAGTTCCCACGGCACCCCGGCATGCTTGAGCGAGTTGAGCGGCGAGGCTCCAGTCCCGCCGTCGTGCCCCGACACGAGGACGACGTCGGCCTTTGCCTTGGTCACACCGGCGGCGACCGTGCCGATCCCCACCTCGGAGACGAGCTTGACGTGGACGCGCGCGCTCGGGTTGGAGCGCTTGCAGTCGTAGATGAGCTGCGCGAGATCCTCGATCGAGTAGATGTCGTGGTGCGGTGGCGGCGAGATGAGCGTCACGCCCGGGGTCGAGTGCCGCGTCCGCGCCACCCAGGGGTAGACCTTCTGGGCCATGAGCTGACCGCCCTCGCCGGGCTTGGCGCCCTGGGCCATCTTGATCTGGATGTCGGTCGCGTTGGTCAGGTACAGGCTGGTCACACCGAAGCGGCCGGAAGCGACCTGCTTGATGGCGGAGCGCCGTTCGGGATCGAGCAGGCGGTCGACGTCCTCACCGCCCTCGCCGGTGTTCGAGCGGGCACCCAGGCGATTCATCGCGATCGCGAGGGTCTCGTGAGCTTCCTTGGAGATGGACCCGTAGCTCATCGCGCCCGTCGAGAACCGCCTGACGATGCTCGAGACCGACTCGACCTCGTCGATCGGGACGGCCGGACGCAGACCCGCGCGGAACGCAAGAAGGCCGCGCAGCGTCATGAGGTTCTTCGACTGGTCGTCGACCCCCGTGGTGTAGGCCTTGAAGACGTCATAGCGGCGCTCACGCGTCGCGTGCTGCAGGCGGAAGACCGTCTCCGGGTTGAACAGATGCGGCTCGCCGTCGCGACGCCACTGGTACTCCCCGCCGTTCATGAGCGCCCGATGCGGCTGCTCGATGCCCGACGCCGGGTAGGCCATCTCGTGTCGTGCCGCGACTTCCGCCGCGACGACGTCGAGCCCGACCCCGCCGAGCTGGCTGTGCGTCCCAGCGAAGAACTCGTCGACCAGGTCCTGCGACAGGCCGAGCGCCTCGAAAGTCTGCGCACCGCAGTACGAGGCAACGGTCGAGATGCCCATCTTGGACATGATCTTGAGCACGCCCTTGCCGAGGCCCTTGATGAGGTTGTAGACCCCGTCCTCGGGCGTCACGCCAGGCAGGTCGCCCGAGCGGATGAGCTCCTCGACGGACTCCATCGCGAGGTAGGGGTTCACCGCAGACGCACCGTAGCCGATGAGCACCGCCACGTGGTGCACCTCGCGGACGTCGCCGGCCTCGACGACGAGCGCGGTCTTCGTGCGGTTCGCGCTGCGCAGGAGGTGATGGTGGACGGCGGAGACCAGGAGCAGCGACGGGATCGGAGCCCACTGCGCGTTCGAGTCGCGGTCGGACAGCACGACGTACTGCACGCCGCGGTTGATGGCTCCGGAAACCTGCTCGCAGATCTCGGTCAGCCGCGCCCGCAGTGCGGCTTCGCCGCCTTCAGGCCGATAGAGGCCCCGGACCTTGATCGCGATCCGGTCGCCCTGGGCGTTTTCGATGTTCGCGATCTTCGCCAGCTGGTCGTTGTTGATCACCGGGAACGGCAGGATGACCTGCTTCTCCTTGACCTGCCCCATGCTGAGGAGATTGCCGTTCGGGCCGATCGCGCCGTTGAGGCTCGTGACGAGCTCCTCGCGGATTGCATCGAGCGGCGGGTTCGTGACCTGCGCGAAGGACTGGACGAAGTAGTCGAACAGCAGCCGCGGCCGCTTCGAGAGGACGGCCACCGGAGTGTCGGAGCCCATGGCGCCGATCGGCTCGGCGCCCGTGCGGGCCATCGGACCGACGAGGATGCGCAGCTCTTCCTGCGTGTAGCCGAAGGTACGCTGGCGCACGTTGACGGACTGCGGGGTGTGGATGACGTGCTCGCGCTCGGGGAGGTCGGCGAGGCGGATGACGTTCTGGTCAACCCACTCCTGCCAGGGGTTCGCGCCCGCGACCTCTGCCTTGACCTCGGCGTCCTCGATGATGCGTCCGGCCTCGGTGTCCACGACGAACATCTTGCCCGGCGCGACGCGGCCCTTCTTGACGATCTTCGCCGGCTCGACATCGACGACGCCGACCTCCGATGCGAAGACGACGAGGCCGTCCTCGGTGACCCAATAGCGGCACGGGCGCAGGCCATTGCGGTCCAGCGTGGCGCCCACGAGCGAGCCGTCCGTGAACGAGACGGCGGCGGGACCGTCCCACGGCTCCATCAGGAGGGAGTGGTACTCGTAGAAGGCCCGGCGGGCAGGATCCATCGTCGCGTGGTTCTCCCACGCCTCGGGGATCATCATCATGATCGCGTGCGTGATCGGGCGCCCGGAGAGCCACAGGAGCTCTGCGACCTCGTCGAAGGAGGCCGAGTCGGACGCGCCCGGGGTGCAGATCGGGAAGAGCTCCTCAGGGACCTCCCCGAGGAGTGGGCTCGAGAGCTGCGACTGGCGGGCACGCATCCAGTTGCGGTTGCCCTTGACCGTGTTGATCTCCCCGTTGTGGGCGATGGTGCGGAAGGGCTGGGCGAGCGGCCACGAGGGGAAGGTGTTCGTCGAGAAGCGCGAGTGGACGATGGCGAGCTTGGTCGCGAAGCGATCGTCCGAGAGGTCCGGGTAGAACGGCTCGAGCTGCGCGGTGGTCAGCATTCCCTTGTAGACGATCGTGCGCGACGAAAGCGACGGGAAGTACACGCCGTGCTTGTTCTGCGCGCGCTTGCGGATACGCCACACCCGCGCGTCGAGATCGTTGCGGTCGAGCTGCTCCCCCGTCGCGGAGACGAAGAAGGGCTGCGCGAAGCGCGGCATGCACGCACGCGCCATCGCCCCGACAAGCTCGGCCACTATCGGGACTTCGCGCCAACCGAGGACCTTGAGCCCTTCGGCTTGGGCCAGGGCCTCGATGCCTGCGCGGGCCGCGGCATCCTCGCGATCCTCGGCAGGAAGGAATGCGATGCCCACGGCGTACTGCCCGAGCACGGGCAGCTCGAAGTCGACGGTTGCGCGGAAGAACTCGTCGGGAAGCTGAAGGAGGATGCCAGCGCCGTCGCCCGTACCTTCATCGGCGCCGACGGCCCCGCGGTGCTCGAGGGCGCGCAGCGCGTGGAGCGCGGCATCGACGATGTCGTGCCCGCCTTCGCCGCGGAGCGTCGCGACGATCGCGAGACCGCACGCGTCCTTCTCCTGCTCCGCACGGTAGAGCCCTGCGGACGTCGGAAGGGACGAGAACCGCTCGAACGGCGAGACCGCCTCTGCGGGCAGGTGCTCGACGGCGGTGCCGTGTGTCGGGTGAGTCATGACGAAACGTCCTTCCTCCTGATCGATTCGCGACAGGGGACAACGCTGGCCCCGCGTTGCTGGCCACGACGGGACCCAGCACGGCGCTGATTACTGGAAATTGTAGGGGCGGCGCCGCGCCGCCGAACAGCGTCAGGTGCCTCCTACGTCGGTCCGGCGGAAGTGCTCCCGCGGCCGGTGGTCCACGTCCTTGTGGTGCGAGCGTCGCTTGCGGGCGGTGGCCCGGGGCGGAGCGAGCGGGGCTGAACCCTGTTCGCCGTCGTCCTCCGCTGAAAGCGTCGCGTCCTGAGTGCGGGACACGGCTCATTGGAGACGGCTCGATGTTTCGCCAGATTACCACGGTCGCCGCATACCGAGACGGTTCCGTCCGCATGCTGGATGGGCATGGCCTCCCCTGCGTGCTGTGTTACGATTTGCGGCTTCTGCCTCCTCTCGGGAGAGGAGGCCAAGCCGTCGTCAGGCGTGTGCGGAGCGCACGAGACCGCCGCTCAGCTCAGCGGTGAGACGGCCGACAGCGTCGGCGCCTCCATCCCTCAGAGCGCTCACGATGGCGGTTCCGACAATGACGCCGTCCGCGTAGGCGGCGATCTCGCGCACGTGGTCCGCGTTCGAGACGCCGAGCCCGACGCACACGCGTTCGGCACCCGCCGCGCGGGCCTCGGCAACCACGCGCTGGGCGCTCTCGTCGACGGCGGCACGGGCGCCTGTCACGCCCATGAGCGAAACGGCGTAGGTGAAGCCCCGCGTCGCAGCGACGGTCATCGCCATCCGTTCCGCGGTGGTGGACGGCGCGACGAGGAAGACTCGGTCAAGACCGTACTTGTCGGAAGCTTCGAACCACTCCGCTGCCTCGTCGGGAATGAGGTCCGGGGTGATGAGCCCCGCTCCCCCGGCTTCGGCGAGCCGACGCGCGAATTCGTCGACGCCCATGCGCATGACCGGGTTCCAGTACGTCATGACGAGGACGGCGGCCTCGGTCGCGTCGGTCACAGCCTTGACGACGTCGAACACGCTCGCGACGTGGAAGCCGTTTTCGAGGGCCTCGGTCGTCGCCGCCTGGATCACGCTCCCGTCCATCACCGGATCGGAATAGGGGATGCCGATCTCGATCACGTCGGCCCCGTTGCGGGCGAGCGCGATCGCCGCGTCGATGCTGCCTTGGACCGTGGGGAACCCCGCGGGAAGGTAGCCCACGAGGGCCGCCCGGCCCTCGGCCCTCGCGCGGTCGATGGCAGCCGCGGCCTTGCTCGCCGTGGTCGTCTGGCTCACGCCCTGGGCAGTTCCGCGCTGCGCGGCCTGCTGCTGCGTAGGTTGCTCCGTCGCGCTCATGCCAACTCCTCCACCGCGCCGGTGCCCTCGCCCGGCACGAAGCCCCTGGGGCGCCGCGTCGAGAGCGTCGTCCCCTTCACCTGACCGTTCTCGTCGAGCATGCCGAACCATTCGGCTGCCGTCTGGACGTCCTTGTCGCCGCGCCCCGAGAGGTTCACGATCACGATGCGATCGGCGGGATTGCCGCCTTCAGCCGCGAGGCGCTGGCCCACCTTGATCGCGCCGGCCAGCGCGTGCGAAGACTCGATGGCGGGGATGATGCCCTCGGTCCGGCAGAGGATGCTGAAGGCCTCCATCGCCTCGGTGTCCGTGATCGGTTCATAGGTGGCACGACCGATGTCGTGGAGATACGAATGCTCGGGTCCGACCCCGGGGTAGTCAAGGCCCGCGGAGATGGAGTGCGACTCGATCGTCTGCCCATCCTGGTCCTGCATGAGGTAGGAGCGCGCGCCGTGGAGCACGCCGGGACGGCCCAGCGTGATGGTCGCCGCGTGGCGCCCCGTCTCGACGCCTTCGCCGCCGGCCTCGAAGCCATAGAGCCGGACTGAGGGATCGTCGAGGAAGCCGTGGAAGATCCCGATCGCGTTCGAGCCGCCGCCTACGCACGCACAGACAGCGTCGGGGAGCTGACCGGTCTGCTCGAGGATCTGCTCGCGTGCCTCTTCGCCGATCACCTCGTGGAAGAAGCGGACCATGGCGGGGAAGGGATGCGCGCCGGCTGCGGTGCCGAGCAGGTAGTGAGTGGTCCGGACGTTCGCGACCCAGTCGCGGAGCGCGTCGTTGATGGCGTCCTTGAGCGTCTGGGAGCCGTTCGTGACGGGGACGACGGTGGCACCGAGAAGCTGCATGCGCGCGACATTGAGGGCCTGCCGGCGGCAGTCTTCCGCGCCCATGTACACGACGCACTCGAGGCCGAGGAAGGCCGCCGCCGTTGCACTCGCAACCCCGTGCTGACCGGCACCGGTCTCGGCGATGATCCGCGTCTTGCCCATGCGCTTCGCCAGGAGTGCCTGCCCGAGCACGTTGTTGATCTTGTGCGAGCCGGTGTGGTTGAGGTCCTCGCGCTTGAGGAAGACCCGGACCCCACCCGCGTGCTGGGAGAACCGCTTGGCCTCCGTGAGGAGCGAGGGTCGCCCCGAGTAGGTGCGGTTGAGCTCGGCGATCTGGGCGAGGAAGTCCGGATCCTGCTTCGCCTTCTCGAACGTCTCCTCGAGCTCGTCGAGGGCCGCGATGAGCGACTCAGGCATCCACCGTCCGCCGTAGGCTCCGAAATAGGGGCCCGGGGCATGCCGCAGGCTGCCCGAGAGGAAGGCGTCGGCCGGGTGGGCCTCCGCCTCGTTCGTCGCAGCGCCAAGGGCGTTCACGCCCGGCACAGATGCTTCTGGCGCGTTCTCGGCCACCAGTCTCTCCATCCTTGTCGAAGTCCGCCGGAATGGGACGTCCGGGACCGGGCGTCCCCTCGGCTCAGTGCGCGCCGAGGCGCTCGGCGATGGCCGCCGCGCCACTGCGCTGAAATGCTGCGATCCGCTCGCGGGGCGAGCCGTGGGTCACGAGGGCCTCGCCGACGAGCACTGCGTTGGCACCGAGGGCCGCGTATTCCGCGACGTCCTCAGGGCCGCGGACGCCCGATTCGGCGACGACGATGGGGCCAACCGGGATGCGGTCGGCGAGCCGGCCGAACACGCCGCGGTCGACGTCGAGCGTCTTGAGATTGCGGACGTTGACCCCGAGGATCCGGGCGCCGGCGGCGAGGCCGCGATCGATCTCCTCTTCCGTGTGGGTCTCCACGAGGGCATTCATGCCCAGTCCGTGGGTGAGGTCGAGGAAGCCCCTGAGCTCCGCGTCGTCGAGCGCTGCGACGATCAGGAGCACAAGGTCGGCGCCGTGCGCCCGGGCCTCGTGGATCTGGTATTCATCAACGGTGAAGTCCTTGCGGAGCAGCGGCGTCGCGACGGCGGCCCGCACGGCGTCGAAGTCTTCAAGGCTCCCGTTGAAGCGCCGTCCCTCGGTCAGCACGCTGATGACGGACGCCCCGCCCTCGGCATACTGCCGTGCGAGCGCGGCAGGGTCTGCGATGTCCGCGAGGTCACCCTTGGAAGGGCTCCGTCGCTTGACCTCGGCGATGACCCTGAGGTCCCGCCGGGGCTCGTCGCTGCCGCCGAGCGCGTCGAACGCGTCGAGAGCCTGCGGCCGCGCGGCCGCCGCCTCACGAACAGCTTCGAGGGGGACGTCGCGCCGCCGCACCTGAAGGTCCTCACGGACCCCCGCGATGATGTCGTCGAGGACGGTCGCCATCAGTGGGTGTTGTTGAGCTTGCTGCCGCCCACGCCGTAGCCCGCACGGCGCATGGCCCAGCCGACGATCAGGCCGATCGCGATGATCACGACGCCGGCCCAGAAGATCGGGGCGTTGGCGATGACGAACGCGATGCACGAGACGAGCGCGCCGATCAGCATGATGAAGACGCACGTCCACGCGGCTGGGCTGTTCCCGTGGCCGAGGTCCTCGCCGTGGAGGGCCACCTTGGTGTTGTCCTGGGAACCGCTCGCGTTGCTCATGTCGTTCTTCTCCTCGGTTGGGTGTCTCATGTCATTCTGCCATCTCCGGCCCGGCGCTCTGAGCCGCATGACATCGCTGGCGCCTTCAGCTCGTCGGGTCCTCGCCGCGCGTCAGCCGGTCCCATCCGTCGATCTCATCAACGCGGGTGCCCGGCCCGCCCTCGGCCTCCGCCGCCTCCCCGCGCGGTCCGCTCCCACGCCTGTGGGGAGCCGCTCCGGCGTCGTACTTGGTGCGCGTGGGCCATCTGCGGGCCGCGACAATTGACAGGATGCCGCACAGGGCAAGCAGGGTCCCGGCCACCGCGGCGGCGGCCGGGAACCACGTGAGCACGGTTGTGGCTGGCCCGCCCGAGACGCCCGTGGCCTTCGCGATCGAACTGTCCGCCGCGGCCCGCGGGTCCGCGATCACCGCGATGCAGGAGGCCGCGACGCCGACCCCGGCGAGGACGACGACGGCGCTCGCGACGAAGCGGCCGACGCGGCCCGCGACCGCGGCAGCCAGGACGCCCGCGAGGCCGACGAGTGCGAGGGCGGTCACGGCGGTCGCTGCGTTGCTCCCCTGGACCATTACGTGAGCGGTGCGGACGGCCGCGCCCTGGACGTCCGCGTCGATCCACGTCTGGGTGGTCGACCCGAACGCGAGGATCGCGACAAGGACGCTCAGCCCGACGACGGTCGACTTCCGGGCCCACGCCGGCACAGGCGCCGGTTCGTGGCCGGCGGAGGGAACGATGTTCGACGATTCCGTCACGCTAGATCCCCTCCCCGACTCCGGGAAGGGTCGCGGCAGACCGCAGGGCTGAGGCCGTGTGCACTGCCCGCAGCGGCGCTGCGGCCTTGTTGACGGACTCGAGCGCCTCGGCGACTGGATCCGAGTCGGCGACGATCCCGCCTCCCGACTGCACGTACGCCCGGCCGTCCCGCAGCAGGGCAGTGCGGATCGCGATCGCCATGTCCATATCGCCCGCGAAGTCGAAGTAGCCGACCACGCCGCCGTACACGCCCCGGCGTCGGGGCTCGACTTCGTCGAGGAGCTGCAGCGCACGCGGCTTCGGCGCGCCGGAAAGGGTTCCCGCAGGGAACGTCGCGGCCAGGACGTCGTAGGCCGTGGCGTCCGGCCTAAGGTGGCCGTCCACGGTCGACACGAGGTGCATGATGTGGCTGAACCGCTCCACCGCCATGAACTCGCTGACCTCGACCGTCCCGGGGCGGCAGACCTTGGAGAGATCATTGCGGGCGAGGTCGACGAGCATGAGGTGCTCGGCGCGTTCCTTCTCGTCCGCGAGGAGTTCCTCGGCGAGGGCCCGGTCCGCTTCGACCGTCGCACCGCGCGGGCGGGATCCGGCGATGGGATGGGTGACGACCTGATCTCCCGTCACCGTCACGAGCGCCTCGGGCGAGGAACCGACGATCGAGTACTCACGGCCGTCCGCGTCCGCGAGGCTCAGCAGGTACATGTAGGGGCTCGGGTTCATCGCCCGGAGGATCCGGTAGACGTCGAGCGGCGGGGCAGCGAAGTCGAGCTCGAAACGGCGGGAGATGACGACTTGGAAGACCTCGCCGTCCACGATGGCCTCCTTGCCGCGGGCGATGGCGGCGAGGTACCCCGACTCCTCCCAGTTCTCGACGACCTTGTCGCGATAGTCGACCACGGGCCCCAGAACGGAGACGGCGGCCTGGGAAGGCTCAAGCACGCGCTCGACCATGCGGGTCAGGCGGGCGACGGCGTCGTGCCATGCCTCGTCCACGCGCTCGTTGCTGTTGTCGAAGTTGATCGCGTTCGCCACCAGGGTCACCGTGCCGTCCACGTTGTCGTGCACGGCGAGGTCGGTCACGAGGTTCATCGCGAGCTCCGGCAACTCGAGGTCGTCCTCAGGCGGCGAGAGGAGCTTCTCCCACCGGCGCACGGCTTCCCACCCGACGAAGCCAACCATGCCGGACGTGAGCGGGGGCAAGGAGTCGAAGCGCTCGGTGCGCAGCGCAGCGACCGTGTCCCTGAGCGCCTCGAGTGGATTCCCGCCCCGGGGCACGCCCACCGGCGGCTCGCCCGTCCAATGAGCCTCGCCGCCCTTGCTCGTGAGCGTCGCCCGGGACTCCGACCCGATGAACGAATAGCGCGACCACGAGCCTCCGACCGCCGCGGATTCGAACAGGAACGTGCCAGGGTGCCCGTCCGCGAGCTTGCGGTAGAGGCTGATGGGCGTCTCGGCGTCGGCCAGCAGCTTGACGCGGACGGGGATGACGCGCCGGTCCGCGGCGAGCTTCCTGAACTCCCCGAGCGTGGGTTCGATGACTCCTAGGTCCAGCATGGTGTGGGTGGGGTGCCTTCCAGGGGCGGGTGGGTAAAAGGGTTCAGGCTTGGCCGACGACGGCGGGCAGGCCCCTGCCGTCGAAGCACGTCCTCGTGCCGGTGTGGCAGGCTGCGCCGACTTGATCGACCTGGACGAGCAGAGCGTCGCCGTCGCAGTCGAGGGACACCGACTTGACCCATTGGACGTGCCCGGACGTGTCGCCCTTGCGCCAGTATTCCCGGCGGGAGCGCGACCAGAACGTCACCCGTCCGCTGGTGAGCGTCCGCCGCAGCGCCTCGTCGTCCATCCAGCCCACCATCAGCACCTCGAGGGTGTCGTACTGCTGCACGACAGCAGCGACGAGCCCGGCCGGGTCTCGCTTGAGACGCTCGGCGACATCGGGCGCGAGAGCGGGGTGCGCGCCGTCGACCGCCGGTGATGGGGCTGCCGTCTGGACGCGCTCGGAGGTGGGCTCATTCTGCTCGGACATCCCCTCAAGTCTAGTGGTCGCGAAGGGCACGCTTGACCGTGCGCGCGGGCACCCCCGCGCGTGCTAGTTTCGCTAGTGATGCACTTCGTTCCGCCGTCCCGGGAAGTCCTGGCCGAGACCCTGCTCGCGGCCGGACCCAACGCGCCCACCCTCTGCGAGGGATGGGCCACGAAGGAGCTCGCGGCGCACCTGTACCTCCGCGAGCGGAACGCGCGCGTCGGCTTCGGCCTCGCCGTGCGCCGGCTGCGGGGGGTGTCCGATGCTGCGACGGCCCGGCTGGCGGCAAAGTCCGCAACCCCCGGCGCCTACGCCCAGCTGGTCACCTCGTTCCGGGCGGGGCCTCCGAGGACCTCTCCGCTCCGGATTCCTCGGCTCGACGAGGCGGCCAACCTTGCGGAGTTCTTCGTGCACACCGAAGACGTGCGCCGCGCCACCGAGCGCTGGGCCCCGCGCGCCCTCGACGACGGGTACGCGGACGCACTCTGGGAGCACCTCGTGCGCCAGGCCGCGATCCTGTACCGCGGCGTCGATCTCGGCATTGTGCTCGTCAGTTCCCAGGGCCCACGGCACGTCGCCAAACGGGCGGCCGTCTCGGTGGCAATCGTCGGCGAGCCCGGCGAACTGCTCCTGCATGCGACGGGCCGGGGCTCGCACGCGCTCGTAACGTTCGAAGGGCAGCCCGACGCGGTCGCCCTCCTCACGGCAGCCGAGGTCGGCTTCTAGCGCCACCCGCCGCCGTCGTCCGCCCCGAAAGTGGCAGGATGAGGGCATGCCCGCGTTCGACGAGACCTGGAAGTCCATTGCCCCGCTGTGGGCAGCTGTCAACGGCCCCGGGGGCGACGCCCACAGCGGTTCTCCAGCCGCCGCGGCGACGGCGCTTTCCCCGTCCTCCGGCGGCAATGCTGTCGTCTTCGCCGTCAGGACGGCCGACGTCGAGCAGCCGCCGCGACTGCCCGAGGGCGGCGACGTCGTCGGGGCACCGCTCGGTCCGTATGACGCGGTCGAGGTCACGCTCTTCGGTCGCCCTGCGGCGAAGGGCCGCATCGCCTTCGGAGACAGCGTCGCAGTCGTCGGCCGCTTCGAGTTCGAGCACGGAGCGGACCCCGACGAACTCGGTCCGGCGGTCCTCTCGGCTCTCGCCGAAGAAGCCTTCCTCGAGGGTGCCGAGGTCATCTACACGATTGTCGAAGGCGTCGAAGCCCCGTCGTACCTCGGAACAGGCTGGACCGAGGCCGGGCGCCTCGCCAGATCGTAAGCCGACCGCCTCGCGCGACCGCCCAGGGGGAGGCTGGTCAGCGGACCTCGTGCCCGGCGGCGCGGAGGGCGTCCTTCACGCGGCGGATCATGTCGTCGGGGCCGAAATGGAACATCGACGCCGCGAGCACAGCGTCTGCGCCTGCGTCGACGGCGGGCGGGAAATGCTCGGGCGTGCCTGCTCCGCCTGACGCGATGAGCGGGACGGTGACCGCTGCGCGGATGAGGCGGATGAGCTCGAGGTCGAAGCCCTCCTTCGTGCCGTCCGCGTCGATCGAGTTCAGGAGGATCTCACCGACCCCCCGGTCGGCGGCCTCCTTCGCCCACTGGACGGCGTCGATGCCGGTTCCCCGTCGCCCCCCGTGCGTCGTCACCTCGAACCCGGAGGGCGTGCTGGCCTCCCCCTGGACCCGACGTGCGTCGACGGAGAGGACCAGGACCTGCGAACCGAAATGCCGGGTGATCTCGTCGATCACGTCCGGTCTCGCGATCGCCGCCGTGTTGATCGACGCCTTGTCGGCGCCCTCCCGCAGGAGACGGTCGACTTCCGCGACGCCCCGGACGCCGCCGCCTACCGTGAGCGGGATGAAGACCTCCTCGGCGGTGCGGCGGACGACGTCGAACGTCGTCTCCCGCTCGGACGAGGACGCCGTGACGTCGAGGAACGTGAGCTCGTCGGCGCCCGCCCGGTCATACCGGTGGGCGAGCTCGACCGGGTCGCCTGCGTCGCGGAGACCCTTGAAGTTGACGCCCTTGACGACGCGCCCGGCATCGACGTCGAGGCACGGAATGACGCGGACTGCGACGCCCATGGTTCGCCCCTCCCCTAGATCCGGCAGGCGTGGATGCTGCTCACGAGGATTGCGCGAGCGCCCAAGTCATACAGCTCGTCCATCACCCGGTTGGTCTCCCTCTTCGGGACCATCGAGCGGACCGCGACCCACTCGGAGTCACGCAGCGGCGAGACGGTGGGCGACTCGAGGCCGGGTGTGAGGGCCGAGGCCTGCTCGACGAGTTCCTTGCGGACGTCGTAGTCCATGAGGACGTACTTTCGGGCCACGAGCACGCCCGTGAGCCGGCGGATGAGCACGTCGATCGCCGAGACAGCGTGGCCCTTGCGGCCGATGAGCACGGCCTCGGACTGGAGGATCGGATCGCCGAAGACTTCCATCCCGGCGGCCTTGAGCGTGTTCCCCGTCTCGACGACATCCGCGATGGCGTCGGCGACCCCGAGGCGGACCGAGGACTCGACCGCGCCGTCCAGGCGCACGATCCGCGCCGGCTTGACGCCCTGCTCGGCAAGGTAAGTGCGGACGAGGCCGTCATAGCTCGTCGCCACGCGGCGTCCCTCGAGCTGGGTGACGGACGCGAACTCGCCAGCCGGCCCCGCGAAGCGGAACGTCGACGCAGCGAAGCCGAGGGGCAGGAGTTCCTCTGCCTCTACCTCGGCATCGATGAGGAGGTCGCGGCCGGTGATCCCGACGTCGAGGGTCCCCTGGCCCACGTAGACCGCGATGTCGCGGGGACGCAGGAAGAAGAACTCGACGTCGTTCTCCGGATCGAGCATGACGAGCTCGCGGCCTTCCCGGCGCTGGCGGTAGCCGGCCTCGGAGAGCATGGACGAGGCGGCCTCGGACAGGGAGCCCTTGTTGGGAACTGCTACACGGAGCATGGCGGTCTTTCTGGTCTCGAAGGAGGTGTGCTCGGCTTCTGCCACGGGCGCGCTCGAAACTGAAAGCGAGTGCGCTCCGCGGCTAGAGATGCGCGTACACGTCCTTGAGCGTGAGACCCTTCGCGATCATCAGCACCTGGACGTGGTAGAGGAGCTGGGAGATCTCCTCCGCGGCCGCCACGTCCGACTCGTACTCGGCTGCCATCCAGACCTCGGCGGCTTCCTCCACGATCTTCTTGCCGATGCCGTGGACCCCTGAGTCCAGTTCGACGACAGTGCGCGAGCCCTCGGGGCGGCTCGTGGCCTTCTCGCTGAGCTCGGCGAACAGCGACTCGAAATCCTTCACGGGGTCAAGACTATCGGAGCGCATCCGGCCTCCCGCACCCGAAGCAGCCGTGTGACTGCGTGCATGTGACGAAGCCGACACCGGGCGGGAGAGGGACGGATCGGAGGGTCCGATGGATCCGGATCAGAGCGCCCGGAGGGTCGCCGCTGTGAGGAGGGCCGCCGTCGTCGCCTCGTAGCCCTTGTCCTCGCTCGAGCCGGGGAGCCCGGCCCGGTCGAGGCCCTGCTGCTCGTCGTCGCACGTGAGCACCCCGAAGCCGACCGGAACCCCCGTCCGGACGCTCACGTCAGTGAGGCCGACCGTGGCTGCCTCGCACACGTACTCGAAGTGGGGTGTGCCGCCGCGGATCACGACGCCGAGTGCCACCACGGCGTCATGCGTCTCGGCGAGCTTGCCAGCGGCGACCGGGAGTTCGAAGCTCCCCGGCACGCGCACGACGGTGGGTGCGTCGATGCCGGCCTCCTTGGCTGCGCGCAGCGCTCCGTCGAGCAGTCCGTCCATGATCTGGGTGTGCCAGCTGGCCGCGACGATGGCGAGCCGCAGCTCGGCCAGCCCGGGGTCGTCAAGGGCAAGGGTGGGTGCGCCGTGTCCGCTCACGAGGGGAGGATCCTGTCTGTCGTGGGCCCACTCGCCGTGGGCCCGAAGTGCTTGGTTCAGTGGTTGTCGGGGTGCGTCGTCGGCAGAGCGGCCTCCACGTCCAGCGTGAGAAGGTGCGCCATGCGCTCCTTCTTCGTCTGCAGGTAGCGAAGGTTCTCGGCGCGCGAGGGGACCTCGGTCCGCACCATCTCGACCACATGGACGCCGGCCTGGGCCAGCCGGTTCTGCTTGTCGGGGTTGTTGCTCAGGAGCCGGATGTGCGTGAGCCCCATCTCCGAGAGGATCTGCGCGGCGGCGTGGTACGAGCGCCCGTCCACGGGAAGGCCCAGCTGCTCGTTCGCCTCGACCGTGTCGAAGCCTGCCTCTTGCAGCGAGTAGGCCCGGATCTTGTTGGCGAGCCCGATGCCGCGGCCTTCGTGCCCCCGCAGGTACAGGAGCGTTCCGCCCTGCTCTCGGATCAGCCCGAGCGCGTACGCGAGCTGTTCCCCGCAGTCGCAGCGGTAGGAGCCGAAGACGTCCCCGGTCAGGCACTCCGAGTGGAGGCGCACGAGCGGCGCCACGCCGGGTGCCGGCGGCTCGGGCGAGCTCACAGCAAGGTGTTCCGCTCCGGTCTCCTCGTCGATCCAGGCTTGGGCGATGAACTCCCCGAACGCGGTGGGCAGCTTGACGACAGGGCCACTCGTCACTGGGTGGCCGGGCCGTCGTGCTCCGTTGGCCGGGACCGTACTGGTCGTCATGTCATTCCTCCCCGGCGCCCCGGCGGGCCGCCACGAACTCTGCGAGGTCCTCGATGGAAATGAGCGGGCAGCCATGCTCGTCGGCGAACTCCCGCAGCGCGGGCAGCCGCATCATCTCCCCATCGTCGTGGACCACTTCTGCGATCACTCCTGCCGGAGCCAAGCCTGCCAGACGGCACAGGTCCACAGCCGCCTCGGTGTGTCCCCTGCGCGCCAGCACACCACCCTCAACCGCCCGCAGCGGGAAAATATGCCCCGGTCGGGTGAATTCCGCCGCCGTCGACCGGGCGTCAGCGAGGGCCACCACGGTCTTCGAACGATCTGTGGCGCTGATTCCCGTGGAGACGCCGCTCCGGAGGTCGCACGAGACGGTATAGGCGGTGCCCTTGGCATCCTGGTTCTCTGCCACCATCGGCGGGAGCGCAAGCCGGTCTGCGATCTCGCCGGAGAGCGGGGCGCAGACGACCCCGGACGTGTGCCGGATGGTCCAGCCCATGAGGGCGGGGGTCGAGAATTGTGCGGCGAAGATGATGTCGCCTTCGTTCTCCCGGTTCTCGTCGTCGACGACGACGACGGCGCGCCCCGCGCGGAGCGCGTCGACCGCGGCCTGGACGGGCTCGAGCCGGATGGCCTGGATCTGGGCGCTCATGCCGACGCCCCCTGACCGGCGAGACCGGCCTGTCCCGCTTGGCCCGCTGTGCGTCGGTCCCGGCTCCCGAACGAGAGCAGACGCGCCGTGTACTTCGCGAGGACGTCAACCTCGAGGTTGACGGCAGCCCCGACGGGCTTCGACCCGAGGCCAGTTTCAGCGAGCGTCGCCGGGATGAGGCCGACCTCGAACCACTGTTCCTCGTCCCCCGCGGGGCTCACGCCCGTCACGGTGAGGGACACGCCGTCGACCGCTATGGACCCCTTCTCCGCGATGTAGGGTGCGAGTGCCTCGGGCACCGAGAAGCGGAGGCGGTGCCAGTTCTCGAGCGGCTCGCGCTCGGCGAGGACCCCCACGCCGTCCACATGCCCTTGGACGACGTGTCCGTCCAACCGACCGCCAGCGGGAACGCATCGCTCGAGGTTCACGGTGTCGCCGGCTTCGAGTCCGCCGATCGTCGTCCGGGCCAGGGACTCCCCCATGACGTCGACCGTGAACGTGTGGCCGTCGTTGCGGGTCGCGGTGAGGCAGCAGCCGTCGACTGCGATCGAACCGCCGAGGGGCAGGTCTGCGGCGAGCGTGGGTGCCGAGAGGGTGATGACGGCGCTCTCGCCCGTCGAATCGACAGCGACGACAGTGCCGCGTTCGGCGATGATCCCGGTGAACATCAGTTGCTTCCTTCTGAATTGGGACGGGTCGAGTGGATCGGACGCGTCGGGGAATGGGGACCGGTCGGGTCAGGCGGGCTGGGCTGATCGCCACCAGTGGCCTGA
>NZ_DAIUJO010000007.1:0-53363 GCF_036848755.1 Sinomonas sp.
TGTACCCGAGAGGGTGTGGGGGGTGGGTTGGTGTACCCGAGAGGGTGTGGGGGGTGGGTTGGTGTACCCGAGAGGGTGTGGGGGGTGGGTTGGTGTACCCGAGAGGGTGTGGGGGGTTCAGTCTTCTGGGGTGCCCTGATGGAAGCGGAGCCGCCATCGATCGTCAGTCCGCTGCCAGAGCGAACTCCTCAGAGTTGAACCCTCTGCGCTCTCTGTGCGATACAGGACTTGGATGAAGTCGCGGGAGAGGGGCGTCGCCTCAAGGAGCTCGAACGTCACGCTGAGCTCCGGGTCCTGTACGAGGGCATCTACGACCTCGTCTCGGAGCCAGAGCCGCCCTGACTGCCCGATCTCGCGGTATTCGGGATGGAGAAGATAGGCGAGCTGACCAAAGTCGCTCCGGGTCTCCGGATCCAGCAGCTCCTGTTCGAGTTCCACCACGGCCTCGACCGCATGCTGCCCGGCGAGCGCCCCAGGGACGGCCAGTGACCCCGGTGCGGCCGGCGCCTCCGGCTCCACTCCAGAGACGACGAACTCGCCAAAGAGGTCGTCCTGAACCGGTTCCGGGGGTGCCTCACTGAATCCCCGAACTGGTGCACTCACGGTCGGGACAGCCGCAGCCGCGAGCTCGCGGGGCGGCGATCCTCCAAACCCGGGCCCCTCGACGGGGACCGTGCCGGCCTGGAAAGCCGTCGCGCAGGCCCGCGCGCGCTCGTCCGCGGCTTCATTGAGCCAGTGGCCGGCATGGCCCTTGACCCACTCGAACGTGTAGGAGCGGCCGACGAGCGCGTCGTCAATCTGGCGTAGGAGATCCACGTTGAGCACGGGCTTCCCGTCAGCCTTCTTCCAGCCGCGTCGCTTCCAGTTCGGCATCCACTTCGTGACGCAGTTGATCACGTACTGGCTGTCGCACAGGATGCGCAACGGCTCATTGGGCAGATGGGCCGTTGATCGGAACAGATCGAGGACAGCCATGAGCTCGCCCTGGTTGTTCGTGCCGTGCGGCCAGCCGCCCGCGTGCCACCTGTCCTCGTCGACGTACCACGCCCAGCCTGCGGGGCCAGGGTTTCCGAGGGCAGAACCGTCTGCAGCGGCGGTGATTGTCATGCCGTCCATCCTGCCAGAACGGGGCGACAACCCAAGCCGGGCCCGCTTCCAGCAGCGCAGCGGGCCCGGCTAGGGCCGGAGAGACAGTCAGAGGAAGAGCCTCGCGTTGCTGCTCTCGATTTCCTGATACCCAACACTCGCTTGCTGAAGCGCAAGACCGATCGCGTCGAGCGAGGACTCCACCTGGACATGGGTTCCGGCCCACTGCGCGACGACTCCTTGGAAGTTCGTCGCCGCCTGTCCCTGCCAGCTCGCGCCCAGTCCCTCGAGGTCCACGCGCAGGCTTCGAACCTCCGCCCGCACTCGCTCGACTGCCGCGGCGACCTTCTGGGCGCTCGCGTTCATCTGCTCGGTATCTGCCTTCAGCACGGCCATGGCCAACCCCGTTCCTCTGTCGTCCCGGCGACGACAGATCCGTCGCCTGCCGTCACCACGAGCCTAGGAAGCCGCGGGCGCTCGGCGCAGGACGCCGTCGTCGTATGTGGACAAGTCAGGAGATTTGGCTGTCTTGAGGAGAAGAGGACGTGGGGTCGATCCGTCGGAGACCACCCGTGTCGAGGGCGGGCAGGCTCTCGGGAGGGTCGGAGGGCTGTTCCGGCGTGGTCTGATGCGGAAGTTCGATGACGAACGTGGCGCCGCCCCCCGGCGTCGGCCGGTGCCGCACCGTGCCACCGTGAGCCCCCACGATTGCGGCGACGATCGCGAGCCCCAGACCCGTGCCGCCCGTATCGCGTGTCCGCGACGTGTCAGCCCGGTAGAACCGTTCGAAGATCTTCGGCGCATCCTTCTCCGAAATGCCGGGACCATGGTCGCGGACTTCGAGTACGGAGAAGAGCCTGCCATCCTCGCGGCGTGCCCCGACGGCGATCTCGATCGGCGACCCCTGCGGGGCGTACCGGAGGGCGTTGCCCACGAGATTCCCGACGACCTGCCTCAGCCGGCCTTCGTCGCCGAGCGCGGGCGCAGCGGCCGGACCGATGCCGGGAGCAAGTCCCACGAGCCGCACGCTCCTGTCGGGGGCGGAGGCTTGCGCGTCCACGACGGCGTCGTGCCCGATCGGGAGGAAATCGACGGGCCGCAGGAGCACGGGCCGCTGCTCGTCGAGCCGCGCGAGCGTGAGGAGGTCCTCGACCATCGTGCCCATGCGCTTGGCCTCGCTCTCGATCCTGCCCATCGCCATCCCCACGTCCTCCGACGTCGGAAGCGCGCCGTGCCGATAGAGCTCGGAGAAGCCGCGGATCGTCACGAGGGGAGTGCGCAGCTCGTGCGAGGCGTCCGAGACGAAGCGCCGCATCCGGGCTTCCGACTCGGTGCGGTCGCGGAAGGCGCGCTCGATATGGGCAAGCATCGCGTTGAGGGAGGACGAGAGCCGCCCGAGTTCGGTGCCGGGCGCTTCTTCATCGACGCGCTGGGAGAGATCGCCTGCGGCAATGGCGGCGGCCGTCTTCTCGACGCGCCGTAGGGGCCGGAACGCGCGGGTCACGGTCCAGGACGCAACGAAGAACACAATGGCGAGCGTGAGGACGCCAACGCCGATTTCAAGCAGGAGCGTGTGGTTCATGGCGTCGTCGACGTTCGTGAGGGGCAGCGCAATGAGCATCGCTGCGCGCTCGCCTGTGCTGGTGATCCGCACGGGAATCGCGATGTAGCGCCAGTCCGAGTCGCCGTCCGTCCCATTGGCCTGCCGGATGATGTGCTGGCTCTGCATCTGCTGCGCCTGGTCCGGGGTGATCATGGCGACGTCGGGGCGGGCCTGGTTCGGGTTGGGCACCGGGTAGGTGCGCGGGGGAGCACTGCTCGTATACAGGACCAGGACGTAATCGGTCGGCAGTTCCGGGTTCGGGGTGGTCAGGAGATCGATGTTCTGGTTCTGCTGGGCGTAGTCCGACGCGTCGATGAGCTTGTCGTCCACCTGTCCGACCAGGAACTGGTGGAGCTGGGTCAGTGTGCCCGCGCTCGTGAAGACGATGGCGGCGGTCAGGAGCACCATCATGATGGCGACGAGCTGTGAGCGCAGCGACGCCGTCTTCCAGCGGGCTAGCACTTTACCGCTTCTCAGCGGTCCTGAGGACGTAGCCGACGCCGCGCTTGGTCTGGATGAGGCTGGGCCCATTCGCGTCCACCTTGCGCCGGAGGTACGAGATGTAGGACTCCACGATCGACGCGTCACCGTTGAAGTCGTATTCCCACACATGGTCGAGGATCTGCGACTTCGAGAGGACCCGGTTCGGGTTGAGCATCATGTAGCGCAGGAGCTTGAACTCGGTCGGGGAGAGGTCGATGGTCATGCCTCCGCGGCGGACCTCGTGGGCATCGTCGTCGAGCTCGAGGTCGTCCACACGGATCACCGCGTCATCGTCGAGGATGGGCTGGGTCCGGCGGAGCACGGCACGGATGCGGGCGACGACCTCGTCCAGGCTGAAGGGCTTCGTGACGTAGTCGTCACCGCCCACCGTCAGGCCTTGGACCTTGTCCTCGGTCTCGTCCTTGGCGGTGAGGAAGAGCACAGGGACGTAGCGGCCCGACGCACGCAGCTTGCGGGTCACCGTGAAGCCATCCATGTCCGGCAGCATGACGTCGAGCACCATGAGGTCCGGTGCCTGCTCCTCTGCGGCTGCGAGGGCTTCGCGGCCATTGCTCGCCGCGATCACCTCGAAGCCTGCGAAGCGCAGCGATGTCGACAGCAGTTCGCGGATGTTCGGCTCGTCGTCCACGACGAGGAGCTTGGCTTCAGGTCCCGTCTTCTTCACGCCTCCCATGGTGCGCCCAGTTTCTGAGAATCCGCTGGTGGTCGTCTGTGAGCGGAGGACGGCGTCGCTGGGCTCTGGGTGGGAGGCACCTCAGCCCTTCGCGAGGTCTCCCGCGTCGACGATCCGGTAGGCGTACCCCTGCTCGGCGAGGAAGCGCTGCCGTTTCGCGGCGAACTCCTGGTCGAGCGTGTCGCGGGCGACGAGCGCGTAGAACCGGGCTGCCCGCCCGTCCGCCTTCGGGCGCAGGAGCCGACCGAGCCGCTGCGCCTCCTCCTGCCGGGACCCGAAGGAGCCCGAGACTTGAATCGCGACGGCGGCTTCCGGGAGGTCGATCGAGAAGTTGGCGACCTTCGAGACCACGAGGCGGTTCAGCTCGCCGCGCCGGAACGCGTCGAAGAGCCGCTGCCGCTCCTTGACCGTCGTCGAGCCCTTGATGACGGGGGCGTCGATGCGTTCGCCGATCTCGTCGAGCTGGTCGATGTACTGCCCGATGACGAGGAGCTGGTCGTTCGCGTGCTGGCGGACGAGGCGTTCGACCACGTCCGTCTTCGTCTCGCTCGATGCGCACAGGCGGTACTTGTCGGCGTCGTCGGCCATGGCGTAGGCCATGCGCTCCTCGCGGGGGAGGTCAACGCGAACCTCTACGCAGTCGGCGGGGGCGATGTAGCCCTGTGCCTCGATGTCCTTCCACGGTGCGTCGTACCGCTTCGGGCCGATGAGCGAGAACACCTCCCCTTCGCGCCCGTCCTCGCGCACAAGCGTGGCGGTGAGCCCCAGACGACGGCGGGCCTGCAGATCCGCGGTCATGCGGAAGATGGGGGCCGGCAGCAGGTGGACCTCGTCGTAGACGATGAGCCCCCAGTCGTTCTGGTCCACGAGCTCGAGGTGGGGGTAGAGGCCGCCCCGTCTGACGGTGAGCACTTGGTAGGTCGCGATCGTCACCGGCCGCACCTCCTTGACGGAGCCCGAGTATTCGCCGATCTCGTCCTCGGTGAGGCTCGTCCGCTTGAGCAGCTCCTGCTTCCACTGGCGTGCGGAGACGGTGTTCGTGACGAGGATGAGGGTCGTGGTCGAGGACTGGGCCATGGCGGCGGCGCCGACGAGCGTCTTGCCCGCGCCGCACGGGAGGACGACGACGCCGCTGCCGCCGGCCCAGAAGTTCTCGGCGGCGAGCCGCTGGTACGGCCGCAGCGCCCAGCCGTTCTCCTCGAGGGCAATGGGGTGGGGCGTTCCGTCCACGTAGCCGGCGCGGTCGTCCGCGGGCCACCCGATCTTCAGCAGCGCCTGCTTGAGCTGGCCGCGCTCGGAGGAGTGCACGACGACGGTCTCGCCGTCGATGCGCGGGCCGAGCAGCGGCGCGATCTTCTTGGCCCGCATGACTTCCTCGAGCACGGGGTAGTCGTCGGTCCGCATGACGAGGCCGTGCTGCGGGTCCTTTTCGAGGCGCAGGCGCCCGTAGCGGGACATGGTCTCCTCGATGTCGATGAGGAGGGAGTGCGGGACGGGGAACCGCGAGTAGCGCAGGAGCGTGTCGAGGACCTTCTCGGCGTCGATCCCCGCCGCGCGCGCGTTCCAGAGACCGAGGGGGGTGACCCTGTAGGTGTGGACGTGCTCGGGGGCGCGCTCGAGCTCGGCGAACGCGGCGATCGCGTGCCTGGCTTCGGTGGCCTGCTCGTGGTCGACCTCGAGCAGGATCGTCTTGTCGCTCTGCACGATCAGGGGGCCGTCAGACACGGGTACTCCTTGCCTGCCGGCCGAGGCTCAGGCCAGCTCGACGTCGATGATCCGGTGCACGCTGAGTACGCGCTCGGTTTCCCTTTCGGGGTCGAAGACGCGCACGCGGCCCGCGGAGATCGAGACCGGCCGCAGCTCCTCAACCGTCGAGTTGCCGAGCGCGTCAACGATATTCAAGCGTACTGCGCGCTTGAGGCGGATGGCCTTCTGCAGCGTCTCGATCCCGAGCATGGGTGCGGCCTCGTCGCCGTTGGCGACCACAGCCGACTGGTTCCGCAGGATCGCGAGCTGGAGTTCGACGTCGTCCGTCGTGGGTACCGCAGTCCTGGGCTCGGGAGCCGGCAGCGTCGGGCTCGCCGAGCCGCCACGCGCCCGCTGGAGCCGCACGACGGGGTCGAAGGAGGAGTCGACGGCCGGCGCCAGCCCGAGTTCGCGGAGGACGGTTGCGGCCTCCTGCGGCGTCGCGTTGCTGACAAGGACGGTGGGTGCGATTTGGGTGAGGCCGAGTTGCTGCGCAGAGGGTTCACGGAGCAGCCCGGCGAGTGCCGCCTCGTCGTCGCTCGCGATGAAGGACCCCGCGCGCCCGATGCGGATGCGCCCGTACCGCCCTGCCGTGTCCTCGATGAGGTAGGCGAGGGGTTGAGGGATGCCGGTCTCGGCGTGCTGGGCGAGGAACGCCGAGATCGACGCCGCGTCCTCGCCCGCGTCGAGGGCCCGTCGGAGGCTTGCCGCCGAGAAGCGGTAGATCGTCGCCGGTCCCCGCCCCTCCGGGTCTGCGAGCAGGGCGAGGCGCCGGCCGAGCCCAGGCTCGAGGTAGCCGGGGGCGACGGCGGTCAGGTCGGCCTGCAGGTGGATGCGGTCGACGCTCCGGGGGAGGATCTCCTCGAGGAGTGCGCGCAGGCCGTCGTAGTCGCCGCGCAGCACGGCGGCGCCAGCCCGCGTGATCGCGCCGGAGCCGAGGAAGCCGATCATGGTGGCCTCTGCGAGCACTCCGTCGAGAAGGCCGCGCAGCCGGCGGGCGAGGCGCGGCTGGGCCCATTCGAGGCGGGTCCGGATGTCCTCAGCGCGGACGACGACGGCACGGCCCTCGGAACTGTTCGCCTCGCCGCTGAGCTCCGCGGCGACCTCGAGGACGCGCCGTCGCACCGCCGCGGCATCGGGGCGCTGGCCCTCGCCCGCAAGGGGAGCGAGCTGGCCTCCGCCTTCGGCGGCCATCGCGAGCGAAGCCACCCGGGGCGTGTCGAGCCAAGCTGTCGCCAGGAGGAGCCACTGATCGGGGCGGGGGAGCGCGAGCCATTCCTCCGAGGCCGTCGCCCGCCACGTCGACGTGTCGACGTCGAGCGTGATGATTCCCGCCGCCGCGGCGAGCTCGAGCGCGAGTACCGCTTGGTCGGACTCTGCCCGCAGCGCCGCCGTGAGCCGGCGCAGCTCGCGCGTTCCGACTCCGCCTGCTCGGAGCGTCTCGATGGGCCGCTCGGCTGCCTCGACGGCGAGCCCGCTCACGAGCCGGAGCACTTCGCCGATCGCACCGAGCGCTGCGTTTCGCCTGAGGGCCGTGCTAGTGGTCGCGGTGGGTGCGGGCGGGGGATCGAGGGTGAGCTCGGGGACGATCCGTCCGCCGCGCAGGGCGAGGCCTACGGGGCGCGGCAGCTCGACGTGTTCGTCGTCGAGGGGGACGAGCAGGCCGTGCGAGAGGAGCCAGTCGACGGGGTTGTCCGTCTTCCGGCCGGGGCGCACGCGCGCCTCGGCATGGGGGACGGCCCCGACCGGCCAGTTCGTGAACTTCGAAAGGACCTCGCGGGCCCTGGCGGGGGCGCTCTCGAGCGCTTCCGGGAGCCCAGCCCACCGTTCGAGCGCGTACGCGGCGGCGATGTGGTGCTCGACGTGCTGCTGCTGGGCCGCCGCCGGAATCGCGTTGACGATGTCCGCGGCCTTTTCGGCGAAGAACTGCGAGACCGAGGTGAGCTCGGTGTAGCAGCGGCCGAGGCCCGCGGGGTAGCTGCCGAGCACTTCCCGGACCCGCGCGACCGGCTGGTAGTAGCGGCGCCGGCTTCCCGACGCCGAATGGATGGAGTCGGGGGGATCGGCCCGGTAGATGAGGGCGAGCTGGGAGAGCTCGGCGAGGATCGCGTCGAGTGTGCCGAGGGTCGCGTTGCCGACGGCGTGGCGCAGTTCGACGGCGCTGCCGCTGCGGCCTTCGTCCTCGTCCGTCGTGAGGACGAGAGCCTCGAGCACCTGGAGCTGCGGCTTGGACAGCGACTCGAGGGCCCGCTGGAGGCTGACCCTGGCGCAGGCGCGGGCGGCGAGGGCTGCGAAGTCGGGAACTCCCGGCGTGATGAGGTCCGGCCTGGCGGCGAAGAGACGGCGTAGGGCATCGTTGCCCCGAGCGGAGAGTTCTTCGGCGAGTGCGCGGATCGATGACATGCCCCTAGCGCTTCCTCCTCTCGAGGAACGCCGCGAGGAGCGCGGCGCCCATGCATGCGAACGCGAGCGGGAGGCCGTAGAGCACGACGGCGGCCATCCAGCCTGGCGGGGTCTTGCCCGACGCAGCCAGTGCGAAGGCAAGCGCGACCATCGCGAGGGAGAAGACCGCGACGGCGGCACCGCCCCACGAGGCGACGCGGCGGAAAGTTGGCGCCATAAAGCCAAACCTAACAGTGTGCACGCCTCCCGCGCGTCCGTGGCTGGCCGGACGCAGTAATCTAGGGAGAGCGGTTTGCGCCGACGGCGCCCGCAGTCTCTCTTCTTCGAGCAACCAACAGATTGGGGTCAGGGCGGTGCCCACAGGCAAGGTCAAGTTCTTCGACAAGGCGAAAGGCTTCGGGTTCATCGCGGGCGATGACGGGCACGAGGTCTTTCTGCCGGGCAGCGCCGTCCCCGCCGGCGCGGGGGAGATCAAGACCGGGACCCGGCTCGAGTACGGCATCGCCGAGGGCAAGCGCGGCCCGCAGGCTCTCGGTGTCCGTGTCCTCGAGAAGCTCCCCTCCGTGGCACGGGCCAAGCGCATGCCGGCACGCGAACTCGCCCCGATCGTCCAGGACCTCGTGAGCGTCCTGGACAACCTCTCGGGGCAGCTCGCCAAGGGGACGTACCCCGAGAAGGGCGCCACGATCGCGGCCGCCCTCCGCCGCGTCGCCGATCAGCTCGACGTCTGACATGGCGCCTCAGGTTTCTTCCCCGGGCACCTCGGCCGCCGGCGCGCCCAAGCCGCGGGCCGGCGTGCCCCTGTGGCGCGTCGGCAAGCCGGACCCGCTCCTTGCGGGCGCCGTGGAAACGGCCCGCGCTGCCCTCCTCGACGCGGTCGATGCGGAACAGGTCGGCCGCCACCTCGGGGCGAAGAGCGAGGGCGAACGTCTCGTCACACACCTCTTCGAATGCCTGCGCCCCGGCTATCGGGGCTGGCAGTGGTACGTGACCGTCGCGCGGGTGTCGCGGTCCAAGATCGTCACCGTGAGCGAACTCGGAGTCCTGCCGAGCGAGGATTCCGTGCTCGCGCCCGAGTGGGTTCCCTGGTCGGAGCGGGTGCGACCCGAGGAGCGGGAGCAGGCGATCCTCGACGCCGCCGCAGAGGGCATTGAGGTCGCCGACGAGGCCGAGGCCGAAGACGAGGATCTCGAGGACGATGCCCGTGAGGCCGAGGAACAGCTCGAGGCTGAAGGCATCACGGACATCGACGACGAGATCGACTGAGACGCTGACGGGAGCGACCCGGGGCGTCAGCCGCGCAGGGCGCCCACCACGTAGTCGATGCACTGCGTGAGCTTCGTGACGTCGTCGGGCTCGATGGCCACGAACGTCGCGATCCGGAGCTGGTTGCGGCCGAGCTTCCGGTACGGCTCGGTGTCGACGATGCCGTTGGCGCGCAGGATCTTCGCAACCTGGGCAGCGTCGACGGACTCGTCGAAGTCGATCGTCGCGATGACGTTCGAGCGCTCGGAGGGGTTGGAGACGAACGGGGTCGCGAAGTCGGAAGCCTCGGCCCACGAATAGATGCGGTCAGCGGAATCCGCGGTGCGCTTCGCGGCCCAGTCGAGGCCGCCCTGGGCGTTGAGCCACTCCACTTGGGCGTGCAGGCTTACGAGGGTTGTGAGGCTCGGCGTGTTGTACGTCTGGTTGAGCTTCGAGTTGTCGACTGCGGTCTTGAGGTCGAGGAAGTCCGGGATCCAGCGACCGGAGCCCTCGATCTCCTCGACGCGCGCGAGCGCGGCGGGGGAGAACAGCGCAAGCCACAGGCCGCCGTCGGACGCAAAGTTCTTCTGCGGCGCGAAGTAGTAGACGTCGGCCTCCGCGACGTCGACGTCGAGCCCGCCCGCGGCGCTCGTCGCGTCGATGACGACGAGGGAGCCCTCGTCCGCGCCTTCGACGCGGCGCACGGGAGCGGCCACGCCGGTCGAGGTCTCGTTCTGCGGCCACGCATACACGTCGACTCCCGCTTCGGCGACTGGCTCCGGGCGCGTGCCGGGTTCGGACGTGCGGATGCTCGAGGCCTCAAGGTAGGGCGCCTTGTCTGTGGCCTTGGCGAACTTCGAACCGAACTCGCCGAACGAGAGGTGCTGGGCCTTCGAGCGGACGAGCCCGAACGATGCGGCGTCCCAGAAGGCGGTGGAGCCGCCCACGCCGAGGATCACTTCGTAGCCTTCGGGCGCCTTGAAGAAGGAGGAGAGCCCCTCGCGGACCGAGCCCACGAGGTTCTTGACCGGAGCCTGACGGTGGGACGTGCCGAGGAGCTTGGCCCCGGCGGCCGCGATGGCGTCGACCTGCTCCTTCCTCACCTTCGAGGGGCCGGCCCCGAATCGGCCGTCGGCCGGGAGGAGGTCGGCAGGAATGTCCAGCTTGGTCGTTTCGCTCACGGTGGGCTCCTTGCAAAGATTCCGGGCGGAGGCTCCTTCCGCCCCGGAACAGTCTGCCGCACCCGCTTCATTGCGGGCCAATTCGAGACGCGAGCACGACGCCGGGCCGCCGTCGGATCGGGCATTCGAGCGCTAATCTGAGCAGTTCAAAATAAGCTAGACTGGGGCTGCACTGCATCGCCGCCAAGGAGCCGCTGACCGCATGACCGACCTCATCGACACCACTGAGATGTATCTCCGCACCATCCTCGAACTCGAGGAGGAGGGGATCGTTCCCCTGCGCGCGCGCATCGCAGAGCGGCTTCGGCATTCCGGTCCGACAGTGTCGCAGACGGTCGCCCGCATGGAGCGGGACGGCCTCGTGGTGGTCACGGGAGACCGCCATCTGGAGCTCACCGCCTCGGGCCGGAAGCGCGCTACCGAGGTCATGCGCAAGCATCGGCTCGCCGAGCGGCTCCTTTCGGACATCATCGGACTCGACTGGGCGTATGTCCACGACGAGGCGTGCCGGTGGGAACACGTGATGAGCGAGCGCGTGGAGCGCCGCCTGTTCGACCTCCTGGGCCAGCCGAGCGAGTCGCCGTACGGGAATCCGATCCCGGGCCTCGAGGCGCTCGGAGGCAAGCCCTCCGAGGGTTTCACCGCGGGAGTCATGACGCTCGTGGACGCCATGCGTGCGTATGCGCCGGGGTCCCGCGTCGTCGTCTGCCGTCTCGCGGAGCCGATTCAGGTGGATCCCGAACTCCTCGCTCAGCTCGACGAGGGGGGGATACGCCCCGGGGCGAAGCTCGCGCTCGAGCGGGTGGGCGACTACATCTCAGTGCGTACGCCGAAGGTCGACGGCGCGCTTGAGCTTCCCGTCGAGGTCGCAGCCCACGTCTTCGTCTCAGTCTCCTGAGTGCTGGCCCTCTCCTGGCCCCTGGGCACCCTGCGCGTGGGGACACGATAGCCTGTTGGGGAGATCTCACAGGTTCGAACACGCCGGGATTCAAAAATCCACTTCTTGGACAATCGGGCTTCCGGCAGCCGTGAGTGGCATCTCAGTAAAGGTAACGAGAAGGTCACGCGCTGGGTGTGGGTGGCGGGCGACACACCCGGCTGGAGGCGCCTCCATCCCCACCGAGCGCCCCCTGAAACCGGCCAAAAGCCCCTAATTTCGGCCCTCTTCGCGCATCCGGCGTGTCTTCGCCGTGATCATCTGAGATCCCGCTGTGATCCGAATGTGACTTTCCGTGCGAAGTCAGCTACGCTCGTTCGTGTTCCAACTCCAACCAAGTTGGAACATCCGGTCGGATTGCCTAGCTCTGCCGCTGGCCGGAATCCGTTCGCACAACCGTCTGGCAGGGGCGGGGGAACCACTTTCGGGCCTCTTCACCGAGGTCCTTGGGGTAAAGCAGCCCGGTGCTTGCACCGGGAGGCCGGATACTTCCAGTCCGAACCCGACAGCTCACCTCGCAGGCATTGGGAGAGGCTACCTCTGTGTCGTCACGCAACGTCATTGCGCGTCGTCGGGCCACGCCGGCCCGCAGCAGCCGTATCACGGCTGCTGCTCCGGTCACCCCTGGCGGCGCAGGCATCGTCGGCCGTACGGCCGTCGCCGCTGCGCCTCGCTTGACTATTGCCACGGGTTCGCCCGTGTCAAACAAGCTGCAGCGCAAAGCCTCGGTCCTCTCCGACGTCGGCAGCGCCCGCCCCGCGAGCGTCGTCGCGTCAAAGAAGTCGAATTCCGGCATGCACCCGCACGCCGCCGGCTACGGCTTCTATACGTTCCGCTGACCCCCTGACCGTGAGGGTTCACGGCCGTCCCCCAACGGCCGCGACCTCATCCGTGTGCCACACCCCAACGGCACGCGGGCGACGAAAGAGAGAAACGCCCCAGATGTCCACTCGTGCTGGAATCGCTCGGCACCGGGCCGAGAACACCTCCTCCATCGCCATCATCGCGAAGGCGGTGACGGAGAACGCCGGCGGCATGGGCCGCCAGGCTGCTGTTATCGCCGCCGCCTCGGGTCTGGTCCTGACGAGCGGTGTTGCCGCCAATGCGGCCGAGCTTCCCACTCAGCGTGAGGCGTCCGCGCCGACCGCCCTCCAGGTTCAGACCGCCGTTGACGCCAACGTCGCCGCCGATGCTGGTGCACAGGTGAGCTTTGAGCGTCCCGCCGTTCAGTCGGAGGCCGCTCCGGCTCCGGCCCCGGCTGCCGCCCCTGTCCAGCAGGCCGCGACCACCATCACGCCTGCTGCGGACACCACCGCCGCGACGACCGCCACTGCGACCGCCGCGGTCCAGACGGCACCGACCACGTCCTCGAGCGGTAAGGGTGCCGCGATCGCGGCCGCCGCGTACGCCCAGCTCGGCGTCCACCAGGACTGCACGATGCTCGTGACGAACGCTCTTGCCGCCGTCGGCATCTACTTCCACGGCTGGCCGGCTGACTACATGTCCCTCGGCCACATCGTGAGCGCCGCCGAAGCTCAGCCCGGCGACCTCGTGTACTACCAGAACGGTGGCATGGGTGAGCCCCACATTGCCGTCTACGTCGGCAACGGCATGGCGGTGCACGGTGGCTGGAACGGCAACTCCACGGTTCTCTACAGCGTGAACGTCGGCTCGGGCCCGGTCTTCATCCACGTCGACCGCTGATCTGCCAGATCCGCTCGGAACGGCGCTCCTCCCTCTCGGGAGGGGCGCCGTTTTGCGTGGCAATATAGCGGGGTCCCTCTCCCCGGATGGGGCCTGTCGAGGTGTCACCGGAGTGAACAATCGGGTACAGGTTGCGCCGGAACACCCCGCCCGTTCGTAAAACTGCAAATTCGTTCAGTACTCTAAGAGAGTCGATCAGCCCGACCATGCACAGGGCAGCCGGCCCTGTGCCCCTGATCGGGTGCGGCCGTGAAGAGGAACGCAGCATGCGCACACTCGTCCTGAATGCCGGTTACGAACCGCTGGCGGTGGTGAGCTTCCGCCGGGCACTCGTGCTTGTCCTCGCCGGAAAGGCGAGCATCGTTGCGGAGGACGGCGATCCAGTCGTCGGTCCGCGCGATGTGCTCGGACGCCCGTCGGTGATCCTGCTCAACCGCTACATCAGACCCCGGAGAACGCACACCGCGACGGTCAGCAGACGGGGGGTACTGCGCAGAGACGGCCACCTGTGCGCGTACTGCGGAAAGACGGCGCACACCATCGACCATGTGCTCCCCAGATCGCGGGGCGGCAAGGACACGTGGGAGAACCTCGTCGCCTGCTGCCTGCGCTGCAACAACGTCAAGGGTGACCACACGCCGGGCGAAATGGGCTGGAAGCTCCGGTTCACTCCCCAGGCGCCGGTCGGGACGGTCTGGCAGATCAAGGAGCTCGAGAAGCCGGTGGCCCAGTGGAGTCCGTTCCTTCTTCCCGAGTCAGCGGCCTGAGCGCGAACGGGGCGGCCGCCGCCTTCGACGCGGTCATCCTGGCCGGCGGCCGGGCGTCCCGCCTCGGTGGCTATCCGAAGCCGCTGCTCGTGTTCGAGGGATCCACGCTGCTGGACCGCGCCCTCGCCGCCGTCAGCGATGCCGGGCGCGTCGTCGTCGTCGGCCCTCGCCGGCAGGTGCTCCCCTCCGTTCGCTGGGCGCGCGAGACGCCGCTCTTCTCCGGGCCCGTTGCCGCCCTCGGCGCGGGCGTCGCGGCGCTCCACGCCTCGCCCGAGGATGGCGCGCCGTGGATCGCCGTCCTGGCCGCCGACCTGCCGCTCGCCGGGGCAGCCCTTGCGCCGCTCGTGGCGGCCTGCTCGCGCGAGCCCGGCGCAGACGTCGTGCTCGCCGAGGACGACGGCGGGCGGCAGCAGCCGCTCCTCGCCGTCTACCGCCGGGGCCCCCTCGAGCGAGCCCTCGCTTCCCTGGCGCGTGACGGAGGTCTGGCCGACCGCCCTCTCCGGCATCTCGTTGCTAGGCTGTCGGTGCAGCCCCTGCGCCTGACGTCAGGCCTTGCCGACGACGTCGACACGTGGTCCTCCGCGAAGCGCTGGGGCATCCGCCGCCCGGAGGGACCGGGCGTGCCGAGCGAGTACGAGGAGCCCGAGATGCCCGCGAACGCCCCAGGTGCAGGAGACAACGAAGAGATCCTGCGGGCATGGTGCGCCGAATTGGTCGAGGCCTTCGAGCTCGACGGGCTCGAGGTCGACATTGACGCGGTGCTCGGTCTTGCGGGAGTTGCCGCGCACGGCGTCGTGCGTCCCGCTGCACCGCTCACCACCTTCATCGCGGCCTACGCCGCGGGCTTCGCGGCGGGCAGCGGCCAAGCCGGCGAGAAGGTCGCGATGGAATCGGCCATCGACGTCGCGCGCAAGGCCCTGAAGTCTCGGGCCGAACGGTCCGGGTCCGGGGAATGACCGACGGCGCCGCGGGCGCCGCGCACTCCCTGCACCACTCATGGTCGGAGGCTCGCGCGACGGCGGCCGCCGCAGCATCCCCGATTCCGGCCGTCGACGCCCCGCTTGCGGCGTGCGCGGGCCGTGCCCTGGCGAAGGACCTCACTGCCCTCACGCCGATGCCGCACTATGCGTCCTCGGCGATGGACGGCTGGGCCGTGAGCGGGAGCGGGCCGTGGATCCTCGCAGAGCCCGGCGAGCCCCTTGCCGCGCACCAGGCAGCCCCCATCGTGACGGGCGGTGTCCTGCCTCCGGGGACGCGAGCCGTCCTCCGCCGCGAACATGGCGAGATCGCGCCCGATGAGGAAGGCCTCCCGCACCTCCGGCTCAGCCCAGCCGCGCCCCCCGGATCGCCGTCGGGCGGGGCTGACATCCGTCCCGCGGGAGAGGAAGCCCAGCCGGGCGACCTGCTCCTGCCGGCCGGCACCGAGCTCGGCCCCGCCCAGCTCGCGCTCGCGGCACTCGCCGGGTACGACGAGCTTCCGGTGGAGGGGCGCCCCCTCGTGCGGATCGTCCGGACCGGCTCTGAGGTCATCGAGTCCGGGCTGCCCGATCCGGGGCGCGTGCGGGACGTCTTCAGCTTCCTCATCCCGCCGCTCGTTGCCGCCCACGGCGGTGTCCTCGTGGGTCAGCTCAAGATCGGCGACGGGGCCGAGGAATGGCGCGCTGCCCTTGCGGACGACCCGGGCGCCCCCGGAGCGCAGGGGTCTGGAGACCTCGGACCGGCCGACGTCGTGATCACGACGGGCGGCACGGGGAAAGGCGAGTCCGACCACTTGCGCGACGTCGTGGCCCGCCTCGGCGGACGGCTCCTCGTGGACGGCATCTCGATGCGGCCGGGCCACCCGACCGTCCTCGCGGAACTGCCCGACGGCAGGTTCTTCGTCGGACTCCCGGGCAACCCGCTCGCCGCCGTGATGGGCTTCCTCGCCGTCGGGGAGCCGCTCCTCGCGTGCCTCGCCGGCCGACCGCCGCTCGCTGCCGTCGAGCTGCCGTCCGGAACGGTCTTCGAGCCCGAGCTCAAGCGGACGCGGCTCGTCCCGTTCCGCCGGATGTACGGCATGGCCTCCCCGGCCGGGGCGAGCGGAGCCGGGATGCTGCGCGGGCTCGCGCACGCCGACGGCGTCATGGTGATCCCGCCGCACGGCGTCCAGCTCGGCGAGCCCGTCCAGGCGCTCCCTCTCCCGTGGGGACGGCCGCTCGTGGAAACACGCACCGACGCCGCGCCGAAGCCCAAGCCGAAGCGCCGGAGCGTCTCGTCGAAGGAGCCCGTGGACTGGAGTGGGCTCGACGCGTGAGGCCCGCTCCACCCAGCTCGCCTCGCCTTCACGGGCGCAGCGGGGCAGGATGGTTCCACGAGCATCGACGGAAGGATCCCCATGGGCCGGCTGAGCCAGCGGCGCCGCGTGCGCAAGTTCGTTCTCGACAGCGAGTACCCGGTGAGGGACAAGGAGGACGTGCTCGCCGTCGAGGAGCCGCTTGAGATCCGCCTCGCCGGTCCCTCGGGGAGCCTCTCGTACAGCGTCACGATGCGCACGCCGGGGGACGACTTCGACCTCGTGGCAGGCTTCCTCGTCTCGGAAGGCGTCGTCTGGGAGCCCGGGCAGATCATCGCCGAGCGTTTCTGTGGCGGTGAGGACGAGGAGGGGCGCCAGACGTTCAACGTCGTCCAGGCCCAGCTCCGCCCGGACGTCCGGATGCCGGACCGGGGCCGGGCGGTCTACACGTCGAGCTCGTGCGGCATCTGCGGGACCGATTCGATCGAGTCCGTCCGGCGTGCGGGCCATCACAGCCCCGCGGATGACGGCGTGCGCCTCCTTCCTGAGCTCGTCGCTGGACTGCCAGCCCGGCTCCGTGCGGCCCAGGCGCTCTTCGACAAGACGGGTGGGGTGCACGCCGCGGGGCTCTTCCGGGTCGGCGACGACGGGACGTCGGCAGAGCTGGTGTGCCTGCGGGAGGACGTCGGGCGGCACAACGCGGTGGACAAAGTCGTGGGCTGGGGTCTGCGCTCGGGGAGCCTCCCGCTCGCCGGCACCGTGCTCCAGGTCTCGGGCAGGGCTTCCTTCGAACTCGTGCAGAAGGCGGCAATGGCCGGCATCCCTGTGCTCGCGGCCGTGAGTGCGCCTTCGTCGCTTGCCGTCGAACTGGCCGAGGAATCCGGCGTGACTCTCATCGGGTTCAGCCGGGGCACCGGGTTCAACGTCTACGCGGGGCACGAGCGAGTGCTCTCCTGACGCGGCTCACGATCATGATGCTGCCGCGGCCGCTCGGCGCCGAATTCCTGTGAGGACCGGGATCTCAGCTGAGAGCCGAAGGGCAAGCGCTTCCGCTCGCGGCTACGGTCGAGTAGGTTTGAAAGGGGACCGTTACTCCATCGATTGGAGCGAGAGAGCACGTGCACGACGACCGGCTCATCACTGAAGCGCGTATTGACAGGTTTCTTCGGGATCGGCTTGAACCGGCCATCTATCGCCGCAGCATCCCCCTCACAGCGGAGCGCTGGGACTGCCCCGGGGAACCGGTCCGAGTGACCGAGGCCCTCGAGCAGGCATTCTCGCCGGTGGCCGAGGGGGAGGCCTGGGGGCCTGCGTGGGGGACAACGTGGCTGCGGCTCTCCGCCGAGGTGCCCGAGGGCTGGGGCGGCCGAGGCCTCGCGGTGGAGGCCGTCGTCGACCTCGGCTTCTCCCCGCAGGTGCCCGGGTTCCAATGCGAGGGACTCGCGTGGTCCGCCGAAGCCACCCCCATCAAGGCCATCAACCCGCGGAACCGCTACGTGCCGCTCGCCGAGCTCGGAGGAGGGCCCGCCGTCGTCTTCTATGTCGAGGCGGCCGCGAATCCGGACCTCGCCCAGATGTGGCGCTTCGTGCCCACGGCCCAGGGCGACCCCGAGACGGCGAGCCGTGAGCCCCTGTACCGATTCGGGGGGATGGTGCTCGCGGAGCGGGACGTCGAGGTGTGGGAGCTCGTGCAGGACGTGCACAGCATCCGAGGGCTCATGCACGAGCTCCCGATGGACCGCCCCCGGCGGTACGAGATCCTCCGCGCACTCGAGCGCATGTGCGACGTCATGGACCCCGACGACGTCCCGGGGACAGCGGCGGCTGGACGGGAGGCGCTGACGGGGGTGCTCGCGGCTCCCGCCACGGCGAGTTCGCTCCGGCTCGTGGCGACCGGCCACGCGCATATCGATTCGGCGTGGCTCTGGCCTGTCCGGGAGACGATGCGCAAGTGCGCCCGGACCTTCTCCAACGTCGTCTCGCTCATGGACGCCGACCCGGAGTTCACGTTCTCGTGCTCGTCCGCGCAGCAGCTAGCTTGGATCAAGCAGCTCTACCCGGACCTCTTCGAGCGCATCAAGGAGAAGGTGGCCGAGGGCCGATTCGTCCCCGTCGGGGGCATGTGGGTCGAGGCGGACGGGAACATGCCGGGCGGCGAGGCGATGGCGCGGCAGTTCATCGAGGGCAAGCATTTCTTCCTCGAGGAGTTCGGGGTCGAATGCGAGGAGTGCTGGCTTCCGGACTCGTTCGGCTACTCCGCCGCGCTCCCGCAGATCGTGCGGTCTGCCGGGGCCCGCTACTTCCTCACGCAGAAGACATCCTGGAATCAGGTCAACAGGCTCCCGCACCACAGCTTCTACTGGGAGGGCATCGACGGGAGCCGCGTCTTCACACACTTCCCGCCGACCGACAACTACAACTCGGATCTCGCCGCGTCCGAGCTCGCGTACGCGGAGCGCAACTTCCGCGAGAAGGGCCGGGCCACCCTCGGTCTCGTGCCCTTCGGCTACGGCGACGGCGGCGGCGGCCCCACCCGCGAGATGCTCGCCGCCGCGCATCGCGCCCGGGACCTCGAAGGCTCGCCGCGGGTCGAGCTCGGCCGCCCGAGCGAATTCTTCGCCGCGGCGGAGGCAGAGTACAGGGACGCACCCGTCTGGACGGGCGAGATGTACCTCGAGCTCCACCGGGGGACCTACACCACCCAGGCGGGCACGAAGCGGGGCAACCGGCGCTGCGAGCACCTGCTGCGCGAGGCCGAGCTGTGGTGTGCGACCGCGACGGTGCGCGCGGATGCCCCGTATCCGGCCACGGACCTCAAGCGGCTCTGGCAGACCGTTCTCCTCCAGCAGTTCCACGACATCCTGCCCGGAAGCGCGATCGCCTGGGTCCATCACGACGCCGAGCGCAACTATGCGGCCGTCGAGGCCGAGCTTGAGCAGATCATCGCCAAGGCCGCCCTCGCCGTCGTGGGCGAGGGCAGCACGCCCCTCCTGCTGAATGCCGCCCCTCAGGCTCGGGCGGGAGTCCCGGCCTTGGGCGCCGGCGTCGTCGTGCCGCCCCACAGGGGCGCCGGGGTGACCGAGCATACGACGCCGGGCGGCCGCCGCTGGGTGCTCGACAACGGGCTCGTGCGGGCTGAAGTCGACGAACGGGGGCTGCTCGTGTCGCTGCGCGACGCGGCGAGCGGGCGCGAAGCCATCGCCCCTGGTGAGCCGGGAAACCTGCTCGAGCTGCATCGGGACACGCCCAACGAGTGGGATGCGTGGGACATCGACGTGTTCTATCGGCGCGTCGCGACACGCCTCGACGAGGCGTCCTCCGTGACCGTGCTCCCCGGCGCGGACAGGGAGGCTGCGATCGAGGTGCGCCGGGTCTTCGGCGACTCGAGCGTCACGCAGCGCCTGGTGCTCGCCCCGGGCTCGCCGTCGCTGCGGATCGAGACCGCTGTGGACTGGCACGAGCGCGAGAAGCTGCTCAAGCTCGGCTTTCCGTTCGACCTCAGAGCGGAGCGGTCCGCCTCCGAGATCCAGTTCGGCCACGTGTTCCGTCCCATCGCGACCAACACCTCATGGGACTGGGCGCGGTTCGAGACGTGCGCTCACCGTTGGGTCCACGTCGGCGAGGGCTCCTTCGGGGTCGCCGTCACCAACTCGTCCAGCTACGGGCACGACGTCACGCGGACCGTCCGCGCGGACGGAGGCACGACGACGCTCGTGCGGGTCTCGCTGCTCCGTTCCCCGCGCTACCCGGATCCGGAGACGGACCAGGGGCGGCACGAGTTCACGGTGACCGTCCGGCCCGGCGCCGGGATCCCCGACGCGATCGAGGAGGGCTACCGGACGAACCTCGAGCCCAGAATCCTGAACGGCGCTCGGACGGTCGCCCCGCTCGTGGTCGTCGACCATCCCGGCGTGGTGGTGGAGGCGGTCAAGCTGGCCGAGGACGGCTCGGGCGACGTGGTGGTGCGGCTCTACGAGTCGCGCGGAGAGCGGGCCGAGGCGAAGGTCGTTCCGGGATTCCCGGTCAAGGGGGTCGATTCGGTGGATCTCCTCGAGCGGCCCTGGCCCAGCGGCGAGGCCGCTGCTGCTCACGTGGAGTCCGGCCCTGACGGCTCGGCGGCCATGGCGTTGAGGCCGTTCCAGCTCGTGACGCTCAGGTTCCGGAAGGCGGATTAGAGCCTCTTCTTGGGCTGAGTGGAGGCGGCCCGGAGGCCGCCGCCACTCATCCCCCCAATGCAGAAGCGCCCATCCCCCTGACGGTCGCGTTCACACATCCATGATTCTGGCACAGAGTAATGATTTTGTGAACTTGTTCATCAAGTGTGTGGATTTTTTACCTAGGCGTCGACAACGTTACGCCGCCGTGCCTTCCCCACGATCGACGACACCCAGACCAGCGCGAGCCCGAGGCAGAGCAGCAGGATGGTGCTGTAGTTGATGCTCTGCGAGAGCCACAGGTCCTCCTTCGGGAGGACGGTGATGATGTTCGAGATGGCGAGGTCGAAGTAGCCGAGGCCCAGGAACGCTGCGGCCCACCGCAGCAGGGCAGGGCCGGGCCGCCGGACGGTGGAAGTGAGGACCGGGAGGAGCACGATGCCCGTGAACGTCGGGTAGATCCGGCCCATCGTGCCGTAGATCGCGGGCCACAGTTCGAGATCAGGCGTAGAGAATCCGACGCGGGAGGTGGCGAGGTCGGAAAGGACGAACGAGGCGACGAGGATCGCGCTCGCCACGGCGAGCAGCCCGAGCCCGAAGGGCCCGAGGAGCGCCCGTTCGGCCCGGAAGCCGGAGAACGCGCGGGCCACCCGGACTCCGAGCAGGAGCGTGAAGCCGAAGATGATGAAGCGCAGGATGAGGTTCGCTACGTTGTGGCCGCCCAGAAGCTGGTCGACCGCGAGGTAGGGGCCCCCGATGCTGAGCAGGACGGCGAGGTCGAGCAGCGTCATGAGCCAGAACATGAGCCGGTTGTGCCCGCGCAGGAACGCGGGAAGCCGGGTCAACAGGAGGATCGTGACGACCGCGCAGGTCGCCCACTGAAGCCAGATCACGCTAGATGATCCCATGCTCGCCGCGATGCCCGCTCGTCGTGTTCCTGACGTTTGAGCGAGCGGCCCAGGACGGCGAGCCGCTCCGAGGCGAGCAGCGTCAGCTCGGCGTCGCTCAGCCGCCCCAAGGCGTCCTTGACGGCCGACGGCGGCCACCCCGCTTCAGCTGCCGTCACAAGGCCCGTCACGACGAGTCCGTTGCGGAGCCCCACGCCTGCCTCCCGGGCGGTCCGCACGGCGAGCTCGGGGGTGAGCCGGTTCGCGCTCAGCTGCGCCGAATAGTTCTGGGGTGCGATGCCCGCGGCGAGGCTCACGCGGTGCCGCAGTTCGCCGTCGTCGATCGCCTCGACCCATTGGCGCACGGCCGGCTGCTCGCCCAACGGCAGGCTGGCCGACGGCAGGCTGGCCGAGGGCAGGGGAGCGGCGGCGGCCGGCTGGGGGCCCACGCGCACGAGGAGTTCCTGGAGGAGCCGCGCGGTCGGAGTCTGGCTCAGGACCTCGGCGTCCGTCGGCGGCGCGACGCTCGCCGCCAGCTCGCGGTACTGATCGAAATCCGCCAGTCCCAGCACCGGGTTGCGTCCGTACGCGCGGGCCACCGCCACGACCGTCGTCTCCGCAACCTTCCCGCGCACGAGCTGCTGGGCCAGGGTGCTCCGCTTGACGCCGGACTGGCGGCACACATCCGCGGTGCTCGACCCGGGCGCCAGCTGGCTGATCCAGCGCTGAAACGCGACGGCGGAGACGGACATTCAGGACCTTCCTCGTCAGGTCGGGCGGCTCCCGGGGCTAGACGGCGTGTCAATAGATTTTGATTTTACGACCGTCGCGGGGTGGTCTATGCTGAATTCAAGCCCGTCGGCTCGCGCACCCCCCAATCGCGAGCCGGCGGGCGCTTCAGTTGCGGGCATATCAGTTGTGCGAGGCATCCGGCACCGGGCCTATCCTGACTAGGCACGGAAAGGCGGTGACCGGCGCATGAGCATGGACCGGGCGGCGTGGAGCTACATGCACGCCATGGGCAAGGCAAAGGACGGGGCCAATCCCTTCACGAAGGCCACCCTCAAGCGGGTCCTGGGCTTCGCGAAGCCGTATCGCACACGGATCCTGATCTTCGTCGTCGTCTCGATCCTCGACGCCGTCGTCTCGGTGGCCACGCCGGTGCTCGCCGGACAGGTCGTGGACGCGATCGTCGCGCGCTCCGGCCTCGGCCCCGTGGTCTTCCTCGCGGCACTCATCGGCGTCCTCGCGATCGCGGACGCCGGCTTCAGCCTGCTCTCCCGATGGATGTCCTCGATCATCGGCGAAGGAGTCATCCTCGACCTGCGTCGCGCCGTCTTCGACCACGTGCAGAAGATGCCGATCGCGTTCTTCATGCGAACGCGCACAGGTGCCCTCGTCAGCCGGCTCAACAACGATGTCATCGGGGCCCAGTCGGCATTCGCCGGGACGCTGAGCGGCGTCGTGAGCAACAGCGTCTCGCTGGTCCTGACCGTCGCGGTCATGGTCCAGAAGTCGTGGCTCGTCACGCTGCTCTCCCTCCTCCTGCTGCCGCTCTTCCTGTTCCCTGCCCGACGCATGGGAGCCAAGATCGCCGACATGCGCCGCGAGGCGGCGGCCTACAACGCGGCGATGGGCAATCAGATGACGGAGCGGTTCTCGGCGCCGGGAGCGACGCTCATCAAGCTCTTCGGCCGGCCCAATGAGGAGTCTGCCGAGTTCGCCGCCAAGGCGAAGCGCGTGCGAGACATCGGCGTGCGCAGCACCGTCCTCGCGTTCGCGTTCATCACGTCGCTCACGCTCGTCTCGTCGCTCGCCCTCGCCCTGGTCTACGGAGTCGGCGGGTGGCTCGCGGTGAGCGGGCAGATGGCCGCGGGGGACGTCGTCGTGCTCGCCCTCCTTCTCACGAAGCTCTACGCGCCCATCACGTCCCTCTCGAACGCGCGCGTCGACGTCATGAGCGCGCTCGTGAGCTTCGAGCGCGTCTTCGAGGTCCTCGACCTCGTCCCGCTCATCCGCGAGAAGGACTCGGCGCGGCCGCTTCCGGACGGGCCGGTCTCAGTCGAGTTCGACGACGTCCGGTTCTCGTATCCGTCCGCGGACAGGGTCTCGCTCGCCTCCCTCGAGGAGGTCGCCGTCCTCGACGCCCGCGGGGGCGAGCAAGTCCTCCATGGGCTCTCGTTCACGGTGGAACCGGGACAGACGGTCGCGCTCGTCGGGTCCTCGGGTGCCGGGAAGTCGACGACGGCGCAGCTCATCGCGCGCCTGTACGACGTCGACTCCGGCGCGGTGCGGATCGGCGGGGTCGACGTCCGGGACACGACGTTCGCCTCCCTCCGGGGCACGGTCGGCATGGTGACCCAGGACGGCCACCTGTTCCACGAATCGATTGCCACGAACTTGCGCCTCGCCGCGCCGGTCGCGACCGACGACGAACTGTGGGACGCCCTGCGCCGCGCACGCCTCGACGGCATGGTCCGGTCCCTGCCCGACGGCCTCGAGACAGTCGTCGGCGAGCGGGGCTACCGGCTCTCGGGCGGCGAGCGCCAGCGCCTCACGATCGCCCGCCTGCTGCTGGCCCAGCCGCGCGTCGTCATCCTCGACGAGGCGACCGCCGCACTCGACTCGACGAACGAGGCCGCCGTCCAGGCGGCCCTCACCGAAGCGCTCGAGGGCCGCACGGCCCTCGTGATCGCCCACCGGCTCTCGACGATCAGGGCCGCGGACCAGATCCTCGTCGTCGAGGGCGGACGGATCGTCGAGCGCGGCACCCACGCCGACCTGCTCGCCGCCGACGGACGGTACGCCGAGCTGTACAACACGCAGTTCGCGCACGCCGTCGCGGTCGCCCAGGATGCGGGGGCCGACGTCGCCCGCTGACGGCGGCGCACCCCGGCGCGCTAGGCTCGTCGGGTGCCTCCGATCGTCGTCTCCGCCGTATGTGTCTTCTCGCCTGCCGGTCAGCTCCTGACAGTGCGGAAGCGCGGAACGGACCGATTCATGCACCCGGGCGGGAAGCCGGAGCCGGGGGAGAGCGCCGCCGAGGCCGCGAGCCGCGAGCTGGCCGAGGAGGTCGGGATCGCCGTGGCCGCGGACGAGCTCGAGCCGATGGGGTTCTGGGTCGCCCGCGCGGCGAATGAGGCCGGGATGGACATCGAGGCGACGGTGTTCACGGCTCCCGGTACGCACGAGCCGTCGGAGGTCCATGCCTCGGCGGAGATCGCCGAACTCCGCTGGCTCGACCCCCGGGACGAGCTGCCGGGAGACCTCGCGCCCCTGCTGACCGACCATGTCCTCCCCGCGCTCGAGGCTTTCCGGCGCGCCTGATTCCGCCTCGCGGCGCCCGTGGTCGCGTGCGTGAATTGAAGGTGAACGCTTGGCAAAATCGGGCGCGAGAGCAGCTACTGGCCGGTAGGTTAAGTGGCCGTGACGATCTCCCGCCGTAACTTCCTCTCGGCCGCGACGTTGGCCGCGGCAGGCGCAGCCGCCCTCCCCGCAGCGGCACCGCAGTCTGCCCGTGGCGCCGTCCAGGCCGCGCTGCCCAGTCCCGCCGCGTCCGGGATCGACCACGTCGTCGTCGTGATGATGGAGAACCGCTCCTTCGACCATTTCCTCGGCTGGCTGCCCGGCGCCAACGGCCAGCAGAGCGGACTCACGTACATCGACCGCTACGGCGTCCCGCACGGGACTCACCACCTCAGCGACTACCAGGGCTGCAGCCACCCCGACCCCGACCACTCCTATGAGGGCGGACGCATCGAGTTCAACAATGCCAAGTGCGACGGTTGGCTCCGGGCGGGGGAGAACGACGACTTCGCGGTGGGCTATTACACCGCGGACGACCTCGCGTTCTTCGCGCAGGCAGCGCCGGCGTGGACCGTGTGCGACAACTACTACGCCGCGGTCATGGCCGAGACGTACCCCAATCGCTTCTACCAGCACTCGGCCCAGACGGACCGGATCCACAACTCCACGGCGACGGCAACCATGCCCACGATCTGGGACAGCCTCGCCTCAGCCGGCGTGACGGGAAAGTACTACTACTCCGACGTACCGTTCCTCGCGCTCTGGGGAACGAAGTACCTTCCGATCTCCTCGCCCTACTCGCAGTTCCTCACGGACTGCGCCGCGGGCACCCTCCCGTCCGTGAGCTTCGTCGATCCCCGATTCACCGACGAGAGTTCCGGCACGTCGGGGGACGACCACCCCCACGCCGACGTCCGCTCGGGCGAGCTCTTCCTCAACGAGGTCTACCACGCCGTCACCACGTCCCCCCTCTGGTCGAAGACGCTCCTCGTCGTCAACTTCGACGAGTGGGGCGGATTCTTCGACCACGTCGCACCCTCGACAGCCCCGGACACGAGCACGACGACGGCGCTGCGCGGCTTCCGGGTGCCGGCCCTCGTCGTCTCGCCGTACGCCCGGCGCGGCACCATTGCCTCCGGGGTCTACGACCACACCTCGGTGCTCAAGGCCATCGAATGGCGGTGGGGCCTCCCGGCGCTCACCCCGCGGGACGCGAACGCGAACAACATCGCTGAGGTCCTCGACTTCTCGAGCACGCCGAATCTCACGGCGCCGGCGTTCACCGTTCCCCCCTTCGCCGCGGGTGCGGCGTGCACGCCCCTGCCCGGCGGCGATCCCGAGGACGAGTGGAAGCCGCTCAAGACCAAGGCCATCGCGGAAGGATGGAACCTCTCATGAACCGCCTCCCTCTCCTCTCTGCACGGCCGGGGCGGCGGCTCCCCGCCGTCGTCCTCGCGGCGGTCGCCGTGATCGTCCTCGTGGCCGCGGCGCTCCTGCGCGGGGGCTTCGGCCCGGCGAGGGCTGCGGATCAGACGCCGCAGTACCTGCCGTCGAGTGCCCACGTCTTCGTCATCAACCTCGAGAACAAGGGCTACGACGAGACGTGGGGCCCCGGTTCGCAGGCGCCCTATCTGTCCCAGACGCTGCGCTCGCAGGGAGTGCTCCTGAACTCGTACTACGGGATCGGGCACAACTCCCTCGACAACTACATTGCCGAGATCTCCGGGCAGGGGCCGAACGACCAGACGCAGGCGGACTGCCAGACCTACTCCCCGTTCGTCCAGACGGGCACCGTCGCGCCCGGCCAGGCCGTGGGCAGCGGCTGCGTGTACCCGACGGGGGTGCCGACGCTCGCGGACCAGCTCACGGGCGCCGGGAAGACCTGGAAGGGGTACATGGAGGACATGGGGACGCCGTGCCGCCATCCTCAGCTCGGCACCGTCGACGACACCCAGAAGGCGCGCGTCGGCGACCAGTACGCCGCCCGCCACAACCCGTTCGTGTACTTCGCGGCGATCACGGGCTCGCCGTCGTGCGCGGCGAACGACGTCGACCTCTCCGCACTCCCCAACGACCTAGGATCCGTCTCGTCGACCCCTGATGTCTCGTTCATCACGCCGAACCTCTGCCACGACGGGCACGACTCGCCGTGCGTCGACGGCGAGCCCGGGGGCCTGGTGTCCGCAGACGCGTGGCTCAAGCAGTGGGTTCCGGTGATCACGGGTTCGCCGGCCTTCAAGCAGGACGGCGTCCTCGTCATCACGTTCGACGAGTCGGACGGTCCCCAGACGGATTCGACCGCATGCTGCGGGGAGGGCCCCGGGCCGAATGCCCCTGAGCCCGGCATCGCCGGCATGGGCGGCGGCAGGGTCGGCGCGCTCGTGCTCTCGCCTTCGACGGCGGGCGGCACCTGGTCGACGACCCCGTACAACCACTACAGCCTCCTCGCGAGCATCGAGGACCTCTTCCACCTGCCCTACCTCGGGTACGCGGGAACGCCGGGGCTCAACCGCTTCGGCCTGGACGTGTTCAACAAGGGCGTCTGAGGCTTGCGCCGTCACGTCCGCAGGGTGTGAACCCTGCGGACGTGACGGCGCAACGTGGTGGTGAGGAGGAGGTCCTTCCGGGGGCCCCGGACGTCCCACTCGTAGCGGAACTCGTCCGGGCCCACCACGGTGTAGGAGACCCGGTAGTCGTCCGGGTCGCACCAGTGCTCGCCGCGCAGGCCGGGGGAGTCCGCCGAGAGGGAAACGCGGTGGAAGAACCTGCCGTCGGGGAAGAAGACGTCCATGGTCTCGGGCGAGGCCCCGGGACGCCACACGTATTCCCGCGTCGCGGGGCCCTCATGCTGCCCCCAGCGCAACCGGCCGCTTTCGCACTGGACGAGCGCGCCGTCGTCGTCGTTCGCTTCATCCCGAGCGCGGAAGGTAACGGTCCCGGAGAACGTCCCGCGGATCCCCGTCGCGCGGTCCAGGAGGCTGCGCTCGACCGTCCAAGCACCGCTCAGGTACGCGCGCAGGTCCGGGACTGAATACGACAAGTGCCCCCGACCGGAATCGAACCGATGGCCTGCCCTTTAGGAGAGGGCCGCTCTATCCTACTGAGCTACGGGGGCCCGTGCCCCGGCGCGCCCGGGCACGCTCTCAAGCATATCGTTTTCGCGCGCCGGCTTCCGCCACCTGCGGTGCCGGTGGCTTCCCGCCGCGGTGGGAAGCGCTCGCTAGGGTGGGCTCATGCGTTCCCGGCAGACCTTCCCCGCACCCGCGGACGTCCGGCACTACCTCGGCGCATGGTCGGCCGTGAGCGTCGTCCAGTTCTTCGTGGCCGAGGCAGTCGTGGCGTCGCGCTGGGCCGCTCCTGCCCCCTACAGCCCCACGGCGAACTTCATCAGCGACCTCGGCGCGCTCCGCTGCGGAATCCACGCGGGGAGGGAAGTCTGCTCGCCGCTCAATTGGCTCATGAACGGTTCGTTCGTCCTCCAGGGCCTCGGCATGCTCGTCGCGGCCGCGCTCATCACCTCCACTGTGCTCGGGGTCGCCGCGCGCCCCACCGCGCCCTCGCCGAAGGGCCTGACCGCGACGACCGCCGTCCGATTCCTGCTCGGGGCGGCGGGCGCGGGGCTCGTCGTCGTCGGCCTCGTCCCGGAGGATTCGATCGACGCGCTGCATCTCACGGCCGCGGGGTTCTACTTCGGAGGAGCCTCGCTCGCTCTCGTGGTGCTCGGCATCCAGTGGCTCCGCCACACGGCGGCGGGCTGGCCCGTTCTCGGGCTCGGCGCGGTCTCGCTCGTCTCGACGGCCGTCGGCGCCGCCACGCGCCTCCGCGTGCCCGAGCCCGGTCTGCTCGAGCGTCTCATGGCCTACCCGATCACCTTCGGCATCGCGATCATGGGCGCCGTGATCTTCGTCGGGGCACGCCGCCAGAGGGCCGAGATCAGGCGTCTGCGGGCTGCGCGTCCGTCTTCTGCCGCCAGCTGAGCAGCGCCACGGCCCCGCCCCCGAGCACGACGACGGCGAACAGCACCCAGCCGAGCACCACGAGCACCGAGGCGAGCGTCGCGAGGCCGGCGTCGAACGCGTGCCCGCCGAGGGCGTCGTCGATCGCGATCTGCCCCCAAATGCTCACGACGGCGAACAGGAGGACAGCCGAGAAGCCCGCCCGCCGCACCACGCGGGACTTCGCCCACGCCCCGAAGACGAGCAGGAAGGTCAGGCCGAAGACGACGACGAAAATCGTCCCGGCCGTCTTGTGAACGTAGCTGAGCTGACCCAACGCGTCCGAGTTCAGGACCCCGCGGAGCTGCTCCATGTAGCCGGTCGAGAAGCCGCCGACGAGTGAATCGGGCATCGCGAGCCCGTTGCTCAGCTGGGTCATCTGGGTGAGCGTGAGCAGGTGGAAGTACCAGAACATGAAGAGCGTCGCGCCGAGCGCGGCGATGATGATCAGCTTCGGGTTGCCTTCCCCCGGCTGGGCCGGCCGCATGGGCTGAACGGGCGTGCGGGCGCCTTGCTGCCCGGCAGGACGCTGCCCCGAAGGGGAGACGGCGGCTCGGTCGCCGTGCTTGCGGGCGCGTTGGGCGGGGGTCTTGGACATGATTCCATTATCGCTAGGCTGGTGGGGTGCCCCAGCTGACCGAAGACTTGGCCCTCGACCCTGCCCTCGACGACGCCGCGCTCGCGGCCGCCCTCGTCCGGAACGCGGGCAGTCTCGCCCTCCGGATGCGGACGGAAGGACTCTCAGCCGAACGGAAGACGTCGGTCTCCGACATCGTCACCGCGGCGGACAAGGCCGCGGAGGCGTACGTCGTCGAGCAGCTCGCGCGATGCCGCCCCGAGGACGGCGTCTTCGGCGAGGAGGGCGCCTCGGTCCCGACGTCATCCGGACGCACCTGGGTGATCGATCCCGTCGACGGCACGTTCAACTTCTTCTCAGGCTCGAGGTACTGGTGCTCTGCGATTGCGCTCCGGGGCGACGCCCCGACGACTGAGGCCGACCCCGACGTCGTCCTCGGCGCGATCTTCCAGCCCCAGGAGGACAAGCTCTGGGTCGGCGGGACGGACGTGCCGGCGACCCTCAACGGCGAGCCGCTCGCCGGGCCCGCGGACGCGCCGCTCGCCCTGCTCGGCACGGCGACGTCGATCCAGCCCCGCTGGCTCGAGCAGCCCCTTTCCGCGATGCCGTGGCACAACGCCGCCATCAAGGCCGCATCGATCCGCATCCTCGGTTCCGGCTCGTGCGACTTGGCAAGGGTCGCCCAGGGAGAGATCGGGGCCTGGTTCCAGCACTCCTGCCCCCAGTGGGATTGGCTGCCGGGGAAGGCCATCCTCGGGGCGGCCGGCGGGACGACCGGGACCGTCGTCGTCAACGGGCTCACCTGGTTTGCAGCGGGAGGGCCGACGGCGGTCGGCGAGATCCTCGCGGCGCTCGCCGAGGTGCAATTCGCCTGACCGACGGCGGCCTTGACCCCGGCTCCCAGCAATGCTGTGCTGGAGGGACCCAGTCAGCGACAGCTAGGAGGGGCATCATGGCCAGCATCGAGAACCAGGATCCGGTCCACAGCCTCAGCGAAGACGAGGATCCGTCGCTCGACTATTCGGTGGAGCCGGATCTGCCCGTGTGGGATGAGGAAGACGGCGTGATCGACGGCGAGGACGTCGTCGTCGAGGCCGATCCGGCCGACATCGCAGAACAGCATCGCAGCGCTGACGCCTGACGCGCTCGGCCGTGCCGAGCATTGCCGCCTCCCGCGCACCGCGCGAAAATGGGGGGAGGGACTGCTCGGCACGGCCGCTGCTTGGCGTCCGCGGCCGGCAGGTCCGCGGAAAGCGAGGTTGCGTCGTGTTCGAATACTTCACCGAAGCCCATGAGCTCTTCGTCTATCGGTTGGGCCTCGCCCGGGGCACGAGCCGCCGGGCCATCGTGACGCTCGGGACCCTCGAGCATCACGCCCAGCGAAGGGCTGTGAACGCCCTCATGCGGGATCTCCAAGAAGAGGCCCGCCTGCATGCCGCCGTCGTCGAGGATCTCTTCGCCGACCTCGAGCGGAACGTCGCCGTTCCGTCAGCGCACACCGCCGACGGGCTGAACCATGAGGCCAACGCGGTCCTGCGGAAGACGGACAAGTCGATCCTCGACCTGGCCGTGCTGCCCCTCGCGCTCGAAGTCCTCTACGGGTCGGTCGCAGCGTACGAACCACTCGCCGTCTATGCCCGGGATTGGCTCGACGTGAGCATCGCCGAGCGGCTCGAGAAGATCCTGGTCGAGTTGCTCTCGGCGAGGAACCGGATTCTCGGGCTCTTGGGCGAGGTGTTCGAGAGCAGCGAGACGGTCGAGGCGACGACCGACTGACCGGAGGGGCGTTGGGGCGTTGGAGAGGATGAAGTAACCATGAGCGAATCCACGACCGACGGCGGTCGCAACGCGCAGGCAGGAGACGCCCAGCCGGGCGAGCCTCCGCGGCCGAAGGGCGAGGGGCAGCCTGCAAAGGTCGAGATGCCGCAGCAGGTGCCGGCGGATCGGGCCCAGCTACGGCAGGAGCCGGGGGCACGGCACTCGCGGCTCGGCCACTTCATGCGGACCATGGGTCACCTGCGGAGCATCTACGGTCCTGCGGCGCACCGCGATCTTGATGAGGAGGCGGCCTACGGCCACAACCCCGAGGACCTGAAGGAGTCCCACGAGCTGGACGGGATCGAGGTCCAGACGGACTCGGAGGGGCACCGCTACGGGGTGCGGAAGCCGTCGGACGGGGACCAGCCCGCGCACTGAGCGGGCCAACTGAGCTGGGGCGCGGCGTCCCGATGGGAGCCGCGCCCACAACTGTCGGGTCGCGGCCTTAAAATGGAAGCATCATGGAGATGCTCTTCGATCCGTACGCTGACCTGCCCAAGCCCGGCACGCCTGGGGGTGCGCAGGAACCGGACGACCTTGAGCCTCCGGTCCGCGATCTGGCGCCGGACGCTGCCGCCGAGCGGCTGCTCGAGGGGCTGAACCCGCAGCAGCATGAGGCTGTCGTGCACGCAGGGAGCCCTCTGCTGATCGTTGCCGGGGCTGGCTCAGGCAAGACGCGCGTCCTCTCGCACCGCATCGCCTACCTCATCGCAACTCACCGGGCACATCACGGCGAGATCCTCGCGATCACGTTCACGAACAAGGCCGCCGCGGAGATGCGCGAGCGCATCGAGTCGCTCGTCGGCGACCGGGCCAAGCGGATGTGGATCTCGACGTTCCACTCCTCGTGCGTGCGGATCCTGCGCCGGGAGGCCTCCGCCGTCGGCCTCAACTCGAACTTCTCGATCTATGACGCGGCCGATTCGCTGCGGCTCATCACCCTCGTCCACAAGGGGCTCGAGCTCGATCCCAAGAAGGTTGCCGCCAAGGCGGTGCAGCACAAGATCTCGGCGCTCAAGAACGAGCTCATCGACGCCGAAGACTTCGCCGCGCGGGCCAATCTGAGCGATCCGTTCGAGGCAGGCGTGGCTGAGGTCTACCGGGGCTACACGCAGCGCCTGAGGCAGTCGAACGCGATGGACTTCGACGACCTCATTGGGGAGACCGTGTACATGTTCCGTGCTTTCCCAGCCGTCGCGGAGGGCTATCGCCGTCGGTTCCGGCACGTGCTCGTCGACGAGTACCAGGACACGAACCATGCGCAGTACGCCCTCGTGCGGGAGCTCGTGGGCGAGGGCCCGGGTGCCTCCGAACTCACCGTCGTCGGCGACTCGGACCAGTCGATCTACGCGTTCCGCGGGGCCGACATCCGCAACATCGTGGAGTTCGAGAAGGACTACCCGAACGCGCGCACCATCAAGCTCGAGCAGAACTACCGGTCGACTCAGACCATCCTCTCGGCGGCGAATGCCGTCATCTCCCGCAACCCCAACCGGCCCGAGAAGACGCTCTGGACGGCCGAGGGGCACGGCGAGAAGATCATCGGCTACGCCGCGGAGAACGAGCATGAGGAGGCCCGCTTCATCGCGGGCGAGATCGACCGGCTCGTCGACACGGGCGACTACCGGCCCGGGGACGTCGCCGTCTTCTACCGCACGAACGCCCAGTCCCGCAGCCTCGAAGAAATACTCATGCGGGTCGGCCTGCCGTACAAGGTCGTGGGCGGGACGCGCTTCTACGAGCGCAAGGAGATCAAGGACGCGCTCGCCTACCTCAGGGTCCTCGTCAATCCGGACGACGACGTCAACCTCCGCCGCGTGCTCAACGAGCCGAAGCGGGGGATCGGCGACCGGGCCGAGGGCGCGCTTGCCGCGCTCGCGGAACGGGACCGCATTTCCTTCATGGCAGCAATGCGGCGCGCGGACGAGGCCCCGGCGATGGCCACGCGCTCGGTCAACGCGGTCAAGGGGTTTGTGAAGCTCCTCGACGACCTGGCCGTCGTCGCCGCGGGGTCGGGCGCAGCGGCGTCGCTCGAGGCAGTGCTCGAGCAGACCGGCTACCTCGCCGGCCTGCGCAACTCGACCGATCCCCAGGACGAGTCGCGCGTCGAGAATCTGGCCGAGCTTGTCGCCGTCGTCCGCGAATACGAGCGGGACAACCCGGAAGGAACGCTCTCCGACTTCCTCGAGCAGGTCTCACTCGTCGCGGACGCGGACCAGATTCCCGACGCGCCGGGCGCGTCGCAGGAGGAGGTCGAAGCCGCCGTTGCGGAGGCCAAGCGCCAAGGCGTGGTCACGCTCATGACCCTCCACACGGCGAAGGGCCTCGAGTTCCCGGTCGTCTTCCTCACTGGCATGGAGCACGGGGTGTTCCCGCACCGCCGATCGGCCACGGATCCCGATGAACTCGCGGAGGAGCGGAGGCTCGCCTACGTCGGCCTGACGCGGGCCCGCGAGCGGCTGTACCTCACCCGTTCCGAGGTGCGCAGCCTCTGGGGCCAGAGCGAGTACTACCCCGCGAGCCAGTTCATCGGGGAGGTGCCGGCCGACCTCATCGAGTGGAAGCGCGAGGGGTCGGCGCGGCCCCCAGCGGTCGGGACGGCCGGCGACCGCTTCTCGTCCAAGTACTCGGGCTCGTACTGGGGATCGGGTGCGAGCCGGAACGCCCAGTTCGACGCCATCTCCTCGCCTCCGGCCTCTGTCCGGGCCAACCGGGTGCAGCCGCAGAAGGAGATCATCTCCGTGGCGATCGGCGACAAGGTCAACCACACGGCGTTCGGCAACGGGACCGTGATCGGCGTCGAGGGGACTGGGGACAAGACGGTCGCGAAGGTGACGTTCTCGGTGGGGGAGAAGCGGCTCCTGCTGCGCTACGCGCCGCTGACCAAGGTGGGCTGAGCGGCCCGGATTCTACACGACGTAGAGCTGTGCGGTTGGTCACGAAAAAGGCCCTCGGGGGACTGCGCCCATGGGGAGGGGCTAGAGTTTCCCCTTGGAGCACTGGGCCCGCCGACGGGGAGCTCCCAGCGGCGAACCATGGGTGTTCCGAGTCAGAACTACTTCGACGTAGAGGACACTGAACCGTGGACCTGTTTGAATATCAGGCGCGCGATCTGTTCGAGGCACACGGCGTGCCCGTGCTGGCCGGAATCGTTGCGCATACCCCTGAGGAAGCCAAGGCTGCTGCCGAGAAGATCGGCGGCGTGACCGTCGTCAAGGCGCAGGTCAAGGTCGGAGGCCGCGGGAAGGCCGGCGGTGTCAAGGTCGCGAAGTCCGCGGACGAGGCGTTCGAGCACGCCCAGAAGATCCTCGGCATGGACATCAAGGGCCACACGGTCAAGAAGGTCATGATCGCGGCCGGCGCGGACATCGCCGAGGAGTACTACTTCTCGGTCCTGCTGGACCGTTCGAACCGCAACTACCTCGCGATGTGCTCGGTCGAGGGCGGCATGGAGATCGAGCAGCTCGCCGTCGAGCGCCCCGAGGCGCTCGCGAAGGTCCCGGTCGACCCCGCGGTGGGCATCGACGCGGCCAAGGCGAAGGAGATCGTCGAGGCGGCCGGCTTCGCTCCGGAGCTGCGCGAGAAGGTCGCTGACGTCATCGTCAAGCTGTGGGACGTCTTCAAGGGCGAGGACGCCACGCTCGTCGAGGTCAACCCGCTGGTCAAGACCGGCGCGGGGGACATCGTGGCCCTGGACGGGAAGGTCTCCCTCGACGAGAACGCCTCGTTCCGGCACCCGGAGCACGAGGAGCTTGCGGACAAGGAGTCCGAGGATCCCCTCGAGGCCAAGGCGAAGGCCCTGGACCTGAACTACGTCAAGCTCGACGGCGAGGTCGGCATCATCGGCAACGGCGCGGGCCTGGTGATGTCCACGCTCGACGTGGTCGCCTACGCCGGCGAGAAGCACGGCAACGTCAAGCCGGCGAACTTCCTCGACATCGGCGGCGGCGCCTCGGCAGAGGTCATGGCGAACGGCCTCTCGATCATCCTCGGCGACGAGCAGGTCAAGAGCGTGTTCGTGAACGTGTTCGGCGGGATCACCGCGTGCGACGCGGTCGCCAACGGCATCGTCGGGGCTCTCTCCAAGCTCGGCGACTCGGCGAACAAGCCGCTCGTCGTCCGACTGGACGGCAACAACGTCGACGAGGGCCGGCGCATCCTGCACGAGGCCAACCACCCGCTGGTGACCCTCGCCGAGAACATGGACCAGGGCGCCGAGAAGGCCGCCGAGCTCGCTTTCGCTGGCAAGTAAGGACGAAGAAGATGTCGATCTTCCTGAACAAGAACAACAAGGTCATCGTCCAGGGCATCACGGGCAGCGAGGGCTCCAAGCACACCGCCCGCATGCTCGCGGCCGGGACGAACGTCGTCGGCGGCGTCAACGCCCGCAAGGCAGGCACGACGGTCAAGCACGAGGACCAGCACGGCGCCCCGGTGGAGCTTCCGGTCTTCGGCTCGGTCAAGGAGGCCATGGCCGAGACCGGGGCGGACACCTCGATCGTGTTCGTGCCCCCGGCCTTCACGAAGGACGCCGTGATCGAGGCGATCGAGTCCGAGATCGGGCTCGTCGTCGTCATCACCGAGGGCGTGCCGGTGCAGGACTCGGCGGAGTTCTGGGCGCTCGCGCAGTCCAAGAAGGACGCCGAGGGCCGCCAGATCACCCGGATCATCGGGCCGAACTGCCCCGGCATCATCACCCCGGGCGAGGCGCTCGTGGGCATCACGCCGGCGAACATCACGGGCAAGGGCGGCGTCGGCCTCGTCTCGAAGTCCGGCACGCTGACCTACCAGATGATGTACGAGCTCCGTGACCTGGGCTTCTCCACGGCCATCGGCATCGGCGGCGACCCCGTCATCGGCACGACCCACATCGACGCGCTTGCGGCGTTCGAGGCGGACCCCGAGACCAAGGCGATCGTGATGATCGGCGAGATCGGCGGCGACGCCGAGGAGCGCGCGGCCGAGTTCATCAAGAACAACGTCACGAAGCCGGTCGTCGGCTACGTGGCAGGCTTCACGGCGCCCGAGGGCAAGACCATGGGCCACGCCGGTGCCATCGTCTCCGGCTCCTCTGGCACCGCCCAGGCGAAGAAGGAGGCCCTCGAGGCCGCTGGCGTCAAGGTCGGCAAGACGCCGTCCGAGACCGCACACCTCCTCCGCACCGTATACCCGAAGCACGAGGAGCCCTCGAGCCTCTGACCCCCCGCTTGCGCACCCTGCGGACGTGACGGCGCAACGAGGGGTCCCAGCGGGCCCGAAGCCACCATCCCGGGAGACAGCATGCGCGCCACGATCATCCATGGAACCCGCGACATCCGCGTCGAGGATCGCCCAGACCCAGTCCTGCACACGCCCGACGACGCGATCGTCCGCGTGACCGCCTCCTGCGTGTGCGGCTCGGACCTCTGGCCGTACCGCGGCGTCCGCAGCACGGAGAAGCCCCGGCCGATCGGCCACGAATTCGTCGGGGTCGTCGAGGCGGCCGGGGACGCCGTGACGGCGGTCAAGGTCGGCGACCTCGTGGTTGCGCCGTGGGCCGTATCGTGCGGGAAGTGTCCTCAGTGCCGCAACGGCGTACAGGTCGCGTGCGACCACCGCGCGGCGTGGGGCGGCACCGACGAGCACGGCTTCCACGTGGACGGCGGCCAGGGCGAACTCGTGCGCGTACCGATGGCCGACGGCACGCTGGTGCCAGTGCCCGGCGTCATCCAGCCGGACGAGTCGCTCCTCAAGAGCCTCCTCACCCTTTCCGACGTGATGGGCACGGGCCACCACGCGGCGGTGGCCGCGCACGTCGGGCCCGGCCGGAGCGTCGTGGTGGTGGGCGACGGCGCGGTGGGGCTCTGCGGCGTGCTCGCCGCCAAGCGGCTGGGCGCCGAGCGGATCATCGCGATGTCGCGCCACGAGGATCGGGCCGAGATTGCCCGCAAGTTCGGCGCGACCGATGTCGTCGCAGAACGGGGGGAGGCCGCGGCGGAGAAGGTGCGCGAGCTTCTCGACGGCGTGCTGGCCGACTCCGTGCTCGAGTGCGTCGGCACCGCGGAGTCAATGGACCAGGCCCTCCGCTGCACCCGCCCGGGCGGCAGCCTCGGCTTCGTGGGCGTCCCAGCGGGCGGCGCCGAGCTTCCGATCGGGGTCCTGTTCTCGAAGAACATCAGCGTGGGCGGCGGCGCCGCCTCCACCCGCGCGTATCTCCCCGAACTGCTCGATGACGTCCTTGCGGGCAGGATCGAGCCGGGCCTCGTCTTCGACGCCGTCCTCCCGCTCGAGGAGGCGCCCGAGGCCTACGCGGCGATGGACGAACGCCGGGCCATCAAGGTCATGCTGCGGCCAGAGACGGCGAACTGATGGCTGACGCCGGGTTCGACGCCGCGCTCGACGCCGCTCGCGCGAGCGCTTCCGAGGGCGGCATCCCGATCGGGGCGGCCCTTGTCCGCGGCGGCGAGGTGGTCGCCGTCGGCCATAACGAGCGAGTCCAGCAGGGCGATCCGATCGCCCACGGCGAGATGTCCGCCCTCCGCGCAGCTGGACGGCAGCGGAGCTACCGCGACACCGTGCTCTACACGACCCTCGCGCCCTGTGCCATGTGCGCGGGCACCGTCGTGCAGTTCAAGATCCCCAAAGTCGTGGTGGGGGAGGCGCGGACGTTCCCCGGCGAGCTCGAGCTTCTCCGCTCGCGCGGCGTCGAGGTCGAGGTGCTCGACGACGACCGCTGCGTGCGCCTCATGGAGGACTTCCAGCGGGAGCACCCCGAGCTGTGGGCAGAGGACATCGCCGAACAGGCGTGAGGGCGCAGCGTTACAGCAGGGAGCCGGCCAAGAGGCCGAGGGCGGCTCCGGCCAGCGCGAGGGCCAGCGTGCCGAGCGCGTTGACGGCCGCGGTCGCGACGCGCCCGGCCTGGACGAGCCGAACGGTCTCAACACTCGCCGTGCTGAACGTGGTGTAACCGCCGAGGAAACCCGTCCCGGCGATGGCCTGGAGGGCTGCGGGGGCGCCGTGCAGGGTGGCCCCGGCGATCACGCCCAGCAGGAATGAGCCCGAGACGTTGATCGCGATGGTCCCCACGGGAAGGGCCGAGCGGAAGCGAGCGCGGACGACGCCGTCGACGACGAAGCGCGTGACCGCACCGAGGCCTCCGGCGAGTCCGAGCAGGACCACCGTGAGGGCGTTCACGGCGCCCGCCGAGCGGACGAGCGGGCCCCCAGCCAGATGCCCAGGAAGCTCGCGGCGACGCCACCGAGCAGCGAGGCGGCCACGTATCCGAGGCCTGCGCCGAGCCGTCCGGCCACGAAGAGCCGATCGGCGTCGACCGCGAACGTGCTGTACGTCGTGAACGCCCCGAGGAAACCGGTTCCGACGAGAAGGCGGAGGGCGCGCCGCGGCCCGTGGTCCGGGCCGATCCTGGTCAGCACCTCGAGGAGCACTCCGAGCACGAAGGCGCCCGCGAGGTTGATCACGAGCGTGGGCAGAGGCCAGGCCCCGGGGCCGGGCAGGGCGAGGCCCAGGCCGTATCGTGCCAGCGCGCCGGGGACGCCGCCGGCGGCGACGAGCAGGACGTAACGCGGCTCCAGGTGGAGCGGGCGTGGCGGACGCCGGACGCCGAGGGTCCCGGCGTCCGGATCGACGTCGGGGGCGCGGTCGGCCGCCCGTGCGCGGGGCTCGGGCTCCATCAGCGCTCCTCGCTGCCGTGGCGGTGCGGATGCGGGTGCGCGTGATGTGCCAAGGGAACGACGACGACGGGCCGGTTCTGCCCGTGGGCGAGATGGGTTGCGATGGACCCCCCGACGAGTTCCTCGAACCGGGTTGCAATGCCGCGCTCGCGGGTGCCGACGACGATGAAGGAGGCCTCCATCTGTTCGGCGTAGGCGCCGATCGCCTTCGCGGGCTCGCCTGAGACCGCCGCGAAGTGCCACTCGAGCCCCGAGCCCTCGAGCTCGTCCCTCAGCCCGTGGAAGAGCTCGATGCGGATGCGGGCGGCGTCGTCGTCGACCACGTCGGGATCGATGGGAAGGATGCTGATGCGCCCGTCGGCCTCCCGTTCCTCGACGGTCGACGGATCGGCGTGCACACACAGGAGCCCGACGCCGAGCCCGCGCGCGAGGTCTGCGGCGCGGTGAAGGACCGCAAGGCTCTGGCCGGGGGTGACCGCGGCGACGACGGGACCGTTCACTCGCTGCGGGCGGTAGCCGCTCCCCTCGGAACGGCCGCCCTCGGAACGGCCGCTCGCGAGCCCGGGCGTTTCGCGGTCCACGGATCCTCCTTCCGGGCCCGGAGAACGCCGGAAGCCCGCCGACAGACTACCGCCGGTACTCCGGGTTGGGGTGATCCGGGTTGTCGAGGTCCCAGTTGAAGGTCACATTCCCATGCGCGGGGAGGCCGCCGGCGTCCTTGAGGCGCCGGGCGGTGTGGAGCAGATTCCACGCCGCGAACACGGTGTTCCGGGTGGTCCAGTGGTTGTGCGCTCCGCGGTTGTCATCGAGGTAGGACGGGCCGGGACCCGCCTCCCCGACCCAGTACGCGTCCGCTTGGGGTGGAATCGTGAAGCCTATGTGGCTCAGGGCGTAGAGGAGCTGCGCCGAGCAGTGCTTCCCGCCGTCCTCATTGCCGGTCACGAGGACGCCGCCCGCCTTTCCGTAGTACGACCATTGGCCCTTCGGATTGAGCTCGGCCGACCAGCCGTAGAGCCGTTCGACGAGCTTTCGGGTGACCGACGACTGGTCTCCGAGCCAGATCGGGGTGGCCATCACGAGAATGTCGGCCGGCTCGATGAGCCGGTGGTAGAGATCCGGGAAGTCGTCCGTCGCCCAGCCGTGTTCGCGCATGTCGGGGTAGACGCCGGGCGGGATGTCGTGGTCGACGGCGCGAACGACGTCGACGTGCGCGCCCACGCCTTCGAGCACGTGCCGGCTCACGGAAATGAGGCCATCGGTGTGGCTCGCCTGCGGGCTCGGCTTGAGGGTTCCGTTGAGGTACACCGCTCGCAAGTCGGTGAAATCTGTTGCATTCGCCGCTATTTCGGCGTCGATGAATTCCTGCACTGATTCCGGAAGCACCGCCGGCTCCTTCCGTCCGATCCCTCCCCGCCACGATGCTAGGCGCGCCCGGGCACCCGGGGCGAGGGCCGGCGTCGTCCGCTTGCCGCCAAGGCACGCCGCTCAGGCCGATAGGCTGGGCAGGCGATGACTAGGACAAAGACGAGGATCCCTTTCGGCGAGCTGCACGTGCTCGACAAGCGCCACGGCATCGAGGTGCGCACGGGCGGCGACGGCGAGCGAGCCTTTGCGCTCGTCCACGGGATCGGCGCGTCATCCGTGTACTTCGGGCCTCTGGCCCATGAGCTGGCGCGGCATGCCCGCGTCTACCTGCTCGAGCTGCCGGGCCACGGCCGCAACCTCGAGCCGCGGCGCGCCCTCAGCATGGCGGAATTCGCCGAGACGGCCTGGGGCGCGTTCGACAGGCTCGGCGAGGGGCACCCCGCTGTCGTGGGGCATTCGATGGGCTGCCAGGTGGCCGTTGAAATGGGCATCCAGCGCCCCGGGCCCGAACCGATCGCCCTCCTCGCGCCCACCGTGAACACCGCCGAGCACTCGGTCGTGATGCAAGGCCTGCGGCTCGCCCAGGACACCCTGCGGGAGTCCGGCGGCGTGAACAGGATCATCACCAACGACTACTTCCGCTGCGGGGCGCGCTGGTGGCTCAAGACCCTGCGAAGCATGATGGAACACCGGATCGAAGAGCGAATAGGCCACCTCGACCGCAAGGTGCTCCTCGTGGGCGGGGAGAAGGATCCGATTGCGCCCCCGGCCTGGCTCCAGACCCTTGCATCCCTGTGCCGCGCCGCCGAGGTCGCCATCGTCGAGGGCGAGCCGCACGTCATGATGTACCACCGCCCAGCGGAGGTCGCGCAGTTCCTGCTGGAGCAGGGGACCTCGGGGTGAGCCGCCGGATCACCCGCGCTACGGCGCTGGCCCTGCTCGCCGTCGGCCTCATGTCCCTCAACGCCCGCGCCCCACTCGTCGGCCTCGGCCCGGTGCTCGGCAGCATCCAGCACGATACGGGCCTCGCCGCGGCTGTCGCGGGCCTCCTGACCGCGATTCCCGTGCTGTGCTTCGGGCTCGTGACCCCGGCCGCCGCATGGTTCATCGGGCGCGTCGGGATCAACCACGCCAACCTGTACTTCTTCGGCGGCCTCGCGGCAGGGGTTGTCCTGAGATCCTTCGGGGGAGCGGTCGGCGCGATCGTCGGCACGGTGGTGATCGGCGTCGCGATGACGATCGTCAACGTCGTCACACCGCTGCTGGTGGGCCGCGACTTCCCCCAGCGTGCGGCGGTCATGACGGGGCTGACGACGGCGGCCGTCAACGTCGGCACGACCCTCGCCTCCGCGCTCACGGCGCCGCTCGCAGGGGCGGTCGGGTGGCAGTGGTCGCTCGTCTCGTGGCTCGTCCTCACGGCGCTCGCTGCCGTCGCGTGGTTCTCCGTTTTTCCGCCGTCGAAGGACGGCCCGCGATGGTCCGACGACGAGTTCCCGGGACCCCTCGCGCGCGCCGTCGCACGTCGCCGTGCGGAGCTGCGCGCCGCCCAAGGCCAGCCGGGCACGTCGACAGGCTCCCTTCCCCTCAGCCCCGCCGGGAGGGCCAGCCCCGCCGGGAGGGCCAGCCCCGCCGGGAGGACCGGCCGGGCCGGGAGGACCGGCACGGCGTCGAGGATCAGCCCGGCCAATCGCCGCATGATGCGGTTCTTCACGGTGGCCTTCGCGCTCCACAACCTCGGCTACTACGCGATCACCCTCTGGCTTCCGACGTTCCTCGTCCAGACGCGGGGCATGACGACGTCGCAGGCCGGCCTCGCGGCGAGCCTGTTCCAGCTTTTCGCGATCATCGGCCCTCTGCTCATTCCGGCCCTCTCGCGCTGGGTCGGCTGGGGGCCGCAGCGGCTCTTCGTCCTGGTCGCGACGTGCTGGATTGCGCTGCCCGCCGGAATCCTCGTCGCTCCGGAGCTGTGGCCCCTGTGGGCAGTCGTCGGCGGCGTGGCCCAGGGCGGAACGTTCACCGTGGTCTTCACGGTCGTGATCCAGCGGGCCAAGTCCCTCGACGAGAACCGCCGGATGACGGCGTTCATCCAGTCGGTCGGCTACGGCTTCGCGTCCCTCGGGCCGATCCTCATGGGCTACCTGCGCGACGCGGCCGGCGGCTGGACCGCCCCCTTCCTCCTCGTGCTGGGCGCCGTCGTCGTGATGGCCGTGAGCGGGCTCGCCGCGATCAGGACGCACGACGACGCCCGGCGCCCCGCGGAGGTCCTGCAGTAGCGCTCGGGCTCGCTCAGATCAGGCCGAGCGTCGCGAAGGCCTCCACGAGCCCCTCGCGCTCCGGGCCGGGGACGACGTGGGCCGCGGCCGCCAGGACCGCAGGCACGGCACCGTCGATCGCTACGCCGATCCCCGCGTAGGCGATCATCTCGACGTCGTTGGGCCCATCGCCGACCGCGACGACGTCCTCGCGCGAGATGCCGAGGTAGTCCACGACCGCGCGGATCCCCACGGCCTTGTGCACGTCCGCGAGATAGAGCTCGCCGGCGGAATCGCCCATGCCGGGAATCGAGCTCGGGAGGGCGCCGACGCCTTCGCCGATCGACTCGGCGAGCGAGCCGACAGCGATGGGCGAATCGAAGTAGGTGATCTTGCCGAACGACGCCGCGGACAGGTCGGCCGTCATCTCGAGGACGTTGAGGATGTCGAGCGGCCCATCGTGCTCGGATCCCTCGCCGGAGCGCAGGTGGTCCCCGAGCAGGGCGGTCAGCCGCACATCGACGCCGGGCGGACCGTAGATCGCCTCGGGCGCCTCCAGCAGGTAGGCGACTCCGTGGCCGTCGAGCACCTCGACGGCGCGCGCGGCAAGGTCTCGGGGGAAGCGGCGGTCGAGGAGGACGCGGCCGTCGATCTCGACGTAGCCCCCTGCCGCCGCGACGAACCCGTCGAAGCCGGCGGCGAGGAGATGGGGCGAGAGCATGGACTTGGGCCTGCCCGTGCACAGCAGGACGCGGTGTCCTGCACGCCGGACGGCCCGGACCGCGTCGACGTGCCCCGGCGGGACGATGCCGCGGTCGGCGTAGGTTCCGTCGACGTCGAGGAAGATGGTGCGCGCGGCGGTCATGCTCGGTCCTTCTGGTGGTTCCGCCCGGGCCGTTGGTCCCGCACTGGGTGCGGGGGTGCGGTCGAACCTCGGACGACGAGGTGCGGGGAGCTCTTGAGGTCGACGGCGGGGGCGAGCGGATCGGCGAGCCGCTCGAGCGCAACCCGCCCGGCTGAGCGCCCCAGGTCGAGCGCACGGAGGTCCACTGACGTGAGGTCGATGCCGTGCAGGCGTGAGATGCGCGAATTGTCATAGCCGACGAGGGAGAGGTCATCGGGCACCGTGAGGCCAAGGCTGTAGGCGGCCTCCCTCGCGCCGACGGCGAGCTCGTCGTTGTGCGCGAAGACCGCCGTCGGCCGGTCGCTGCCCGCCAAGAGCGGGCGCATGGCCTTCTCCGCCGCCTCTTGCGTGTAGTCCTCCGCCGTGAGGACGAACGGCGGGAGGCCGGCGTCGGCCATGACGCGCTCGTAGGCTTGCCGACGGCCTTGGTGCCCCTCATGCGGGGGGCCCGTGAGGTGCGCGATCCGGGTGTGCCCGAGTCCGAGGAGATGGCGCACGGCGGCCTCGGCCCCGGCTGGGTCGTCGGAATAGACGCTGTCGACATCCTCGACGCGGCGGGCGACGTTCACGACCGGGACGATCTGCGCCAGTTCCTTGATGTCCGCGTCCGGGTCGAGGAGAGTCGCCGCGATGACGATGCCGACGCGGGCCTCGATGAGGGAGTCGACCGAGCTGCGCCCGAGGGAGTTGGCCGAGGGGGAGACCGTCAGGATGAGGCGGTTGCGGGCATCTTCGGCGGCCTCACGGATACCTTGGAAGATGTCCGCGTACACCTCGTTCCGGAGGTCGAGGAGATAGAGTCCGACGGCGGAGGGCCGCTTGCGTGCGAGATCAGCGGCTGCCGCGTTCTGCCGGTAGCCGAGGCGCTGGGCTGCTTCGAGGATGGCCTGACGCGTCTCGCTGCTCACGCCGGGGGCGCCCCGGAACGCAAAGGAGACGAGGGTGCGCGAGACGCCCACTTCGCGCGCGATGTCCTCCTGCGTCACGGGGCGGCGCGGGCCGGGGAGTGCGGGAGGTATCACGCTGTCATCCTTGCACGCTGGCCCGTCAGAAAGATTTTGTCCATTTGACCTTACATTTGAATCTTTCGCGCGTTAGTCTGGATGAGACGCGGGCCACATGCTCGCTGCAGAACGACAAAGGAGTCCCAATGGCCACAGCCCATGCCGGAGCGTCGAGCGCAGCCTCGCTCCCTCCGCTGACCGACGGTCCTTACCGCAAGCGTCTCGGCCTCGTCGCCCTCGTCGCCACTTTCGGTGGCCTCCTCTTCGGTTACGACACGGGCGTCATCAACGGCGCACTGAGCCCGATGTCCACCGAACTCGGGCTGACGGCGATCACCGAAGGCGTCGTCACCTCCTCGCTCGTCTTTGCCGCTGCGATCGGTGCGATCTTCGGCGGTCGCCTCTCCGATGCGTGGGGCCGTCGGAAGACGATCATCCTGCTCGCCGTCCTGTTCTTCGCCGGCACGCTCGCGGTGGTGTTCACCCCGAACTTCGAAGTCCTCGTAGTGGGCCGCATCCTCCTCGGCCTCGCGGTCGGCGGCGCCTCTACCGTGGTGCCCGTCTTCCTCGCCGAGCTCGCACCGTTCGAGATCCGCGGATCGCTCGCGGGCCGCAACGAGCTGGCGATCGTGATCGGCCAGCTCGCCGCATTCGTGGTCAACGCGATCATCGGCAACGTCTTCGGCAATATCGGCGGCGTCTGGCGCATCATGTTCGCGGTCTGCGCCCTGCCCGCGATCGCGCTGTTCTTCGGAATGCTGCGGATGCCCGAATCGCCCCGCTGGCTTGTCGAGAAGGGCCGCAAGGACGAGGCCCTCGACGTGCTGCGTACCGTCCGCGCGAATGACCGGGCCCTTGCCGAGCTCGCCGACGTGGAGACCATTGCGCGAGAGGAGCGCGAGAGCCACCAGATCGGCTGGCGGGCGATCTTCTCGAACCGGAACCTCTTCCGCATCCTCCTGGTCGCGATCGGGCTCGGCGTGGCGCAGCAGCTGACCGGCATCAACTCGATCATGTACTACGGCCAGACCGTGCTCACGGAGTCGGGTTTCAGCAAGGACGGCGCGCTCATCGCCAACATCGCCCCCGGCGTGATCGCTGTGATCGGCGGCCTCATCGCCCTGAAGATGATGGATCGCCTCGACCGGCGCAAGACGTTCATCACGGGCCTCTCGTTGACCACGGCCTGCCACGTGCTGATCGGCATCGCCTCGATGGCGCTGCCAGCCGGCAATCCCGCCCGGCCCTTCGTGATCCTGTTCCTCGTCGTCGCGTTCGTCGGCTCCATGCAGACGTTCCTCAACATTGCCGTCTGGGTCTACCTCTCGGAGATCTTCCCGCTGCACATGCGCGGCTTCGGCATCGGCGTCGCCGTCTTCGCGCTGTGGGTGGTCAACGGGTTCCTCTCGCTCTACTTCCCGTCGATGGTGGCCGCCATGGGCATTACCGGGACGTTCTTCCTCTTCGCCGTCGTCGGCGCCCTGGCCCTGATCTTCGTCATCACCCAGGTGCCGGAGAGCCGAGGCCGCACGCTCGAGGCCCTCGAAGAGGACGTCACGACCGGCTCGATCTACCTCGCCCACAAGAGGTAGCAGCGACAGGATCGCGGCCGTCCGCGGACCGCCCATCCGGCGCTCCCGGCGCCGGGTGGGCGGCGAGGGGGCAGCGCGGGGGCGGCGCGGGCGGCTCAGGCAAGTTTGTCAGAACAAACCTTGCCGTCAACGAGCCCGAAGGCTATTGTTTTATTGTAAGGACAAAGTCTCAATAGGAGTTCCCCCATGCCTCTCGTCCGCATTGACGTCAACGCCGGCCGGACCCCCGAGCAGCTCGCACGCCTCACCGGGGCGATCCACGACGCGATCCTCGCCGAGTACGGGATCCCGGAGCGAGACTACTTCCACGTCATCACCGAGCATGCCCCGGGCCAGATCGTCGCGCAGGACGCCGGCCTCGGCTTCGAGCGCTCCGCTGGCGTCGTCATGATCCAGATCTTCACCCAGGGCGGCCGGAGCCAGGAGGCGAAAGAGGGCCTCTTCGCCGCGGTTGCCCGGAACCTCGCGGATGCGGGCATCCCCGGCGAGGATGTCTTCATCGGCTACGTCGAGAACGGTGCGGGTGACTGGTCCTTCGGCTTCGGAAGGGCCCAGTACGTGACCGGCGAGCTCGCGATCCCGGCGCGCTGACCGAACGCGCTGGGTGGGAAACATGTCAGTACAAACTTTTGACAGCACATTAGATCTGTAGGAGAGTTGGTCTGTGGCCGCCGCCACAGGCGGCGCAGCCGGCTCGGGTTCCCGGGCTTTGGAGCAGGAAGGGCACAGCGATCGTGACCTATGACGTTCTCACGATGGGGCGCATCAGCGTCGACATCTATCCCAACGACGTCGGCGTCGGCCTCGCGGACGTGACGAGCTTCGGCAAGTACCTGGGCGGTTCTCCGTCCAATGTCGCCGTGGCGGCCGCGCGGCACGGGCGGCGGACCGCCGTCGTGACGCGCACCGGGGACGATCCGTTCGGGGTCTACCTGCACCGGGAGCTCGCCAAGTTCGGGGTCGACGACCGGTTCGTGACCCCGGTCGCGGGCCTGCAGACCCCGGCGACGTTCTGCGCGATCATGCCGGAGCAGCACGATTTCCCGCTGTACTTCTATGGCCGCTTCCCGACCGCGCCGGACCTGCAGATCAGGGCCGACGAGCTTGACGCCGACGCGATCCGCGAGGCGCGGATCTTCTGGTCGACCGTCACAGGGCTGTGCCAGGAGCCGAGCCGGGCCGCGCACATCGCCGCGCACGAGGCGCGCCCGCGGGCGTCCCTGGCGGAGGGCCAGTTCACCGTCCTGGACCTCGACTACCGCCCGATGTTCTGGGACTCGGAGGACGCTGCGCGCGAGCAGGTCGCCAAGGTCCTCCCACACGTGACGGTCGCGATCGGCAACGAGGAGGAGTGCGCCGTCGCGGTCGGGCACGGCACGCCGGACGAGCAGGCGGACCGCCTGCTGGAGGCGGGGGTGGAGATCGCGGTCGTGAAGCTCGGCCCCGAGGGCGTGATGGCCAAGACGCGCACCGAACGGGTCGTCTCCGCCCCGGTTCCGGTGCAGACGCTCAACGGCCTCGGCGCCGGGGACTCGTTCGGCGGCGCCTTCTGCCACGGCCTCCTGGCCGGGTGGCCGCTGGCCCAGGTGCTCGACTATGCGAACGCCGCCGGCGCGATCGTCGCCTCCCGGCTCTCGTGCGCGGATGCGATGCCGACGCCGGGAGAGGTCACCTCGCTGCTGGCCGAGCGCGGACGGCTCGTCCCCGAGGCGGTGTCCCAGTGACCACCGCCGCTGCAACCCCGTTGATCAAGGGCGCGTTCGACGACGACCCCCGCCGCTACGAGCACCTGACGAAGATCCGCCTCGAGGACCCGGACGCGATTGCCCGGGCGGCTCGGGAGCGGAAGCCGCACCCCGGCGTCGTGCTCGGGAAGCAGAACTTCATCGTCGCCGCGGACCATCCCGCCCGCGGCGCCCTGGCCGCGCAGGGCCGCCCTGCGGCGATGGCGGACCGGCGCGAGCTGCTCGACCGCCTCCGGATCGCGCTCGCGAACCCCGCCGTGGACGGCGTGCTCGCGAGCCCGGACATCATGGACGACCTGCTCCTGCTCGGCGCGCTCGAGGGCAAGCTCCTGTTCGGCTCGATGAACCGCGGCGGCCTGGCCGGGTTCGTCAACGAGTTCGACGACCGCTTCACCGGCCACACGGCCGCGGCCCTCGAGGCGCTCGGGGCGACGGGCGGGAAGATGCTGACGCGCATCTGCCTCGGCGACCCCGCGACGGCGAGCATCCTCGAGTCCACCGCGAAGGCGGTCGACTCGCTCGCCGAGCGCCGGCTCGTGGCGATGGTCGAGCCGTTCCTGTCCACGTGGGTGGACGGGAAGGTCAGGAACGACCTGTCCCCGGAGGCGGTCATCAAGTCGGTCGCGATCGCGGAGGGGCTCGGCTCGACGAGCGCGTACATGTGGATGAAGCTGCCGGTCGTGGCGGAGATGGAGCGCGTCATGGCGGCCACGACCCTGCCGACCGTGCTGCTCGGCGGCGACCCGACCGGGCACCGGGACGAGGTGTTCGCCTCGTGGGGCGCGGCGCTCGCGCTCCCCGGCGTCCAGGGCCTCACTGTGGGCCGGACCCTGCTCTACCCGGCCGACGGCGACGTCGCCGGTGCCGTCGCGGCGGCGGCATCGCTGCTGCGCACCGAGGAAATCACTGGCAAGGAGGCCGGCAAGTGAGCAGCACGCGCAGGATGACGGTCGCCCAGGCGCTGGTGGAGTTCCTGGGCCGCCAGTACACCGTCGACACGGTCGGCGGCGAGACGTTCCGGGGGCGGCTCATCCCGGGGATGTTCGGCATCTTCGGCCACGGCAACGTCGCGGGCGTGGGCCAGGCTCTGAAGCAGTGGCAGGTCGCCGACCCAACGCTCATGCCGTACTACCAGGGCCGCAACGAGCAGGCCCAGGTGCACCAGGCCGTCGGCTACGCCCGGCACACCCGCCGGCGGCAGACCTTCGCGGTCTCGACCTCGATCGGCCCCGGCTCGTCCAACCTCCTCACGGGGGCGGCCCTGGCCACGGCGAACCGCCTCCCGGCCCTGCTGCTGCCGTCCGACACGTTCGCCACGCGCGCCGCCGACCCGGTCCTGCAGCAGCTCGAGCAGCCCCACGGCTACGACATCACGGTCAACGACGCCTTCCGGCCGCTGTCGAAGTACTTCGACCGGGTCAACCGCCCCGAGCAGCTCTTCTCCGCGCTCCTGCACGGGCTGCGCGTCCTGACCGACCCGGCGGAGACCGGGGCCGTCACGATCGCGCTGCCGCAGGACGTCCAGGCCGAGGTCTTCGACGTCCCGGAGGAGTTCCTCGCCGAGCGCGAGTGGCGCATCCGCCGCCCCGAGCCCGAGGCCGAGGACATCGCCCGCGCCGCCGAGCTCATCCGGGCCGCGAAGCGCCCGCTCATCGTCGCCGGCGGCGGCGTGCTGTACGCGTTCGCGAACGGGCAGCTGCGCGAGTTCGCCGAGGCCACCGGCATCCCGGTCGGCTGGACGCAGGCCGGGGTCGGCGTCCTGCCCTGGGACCACGCCCAGGCGCTCGGTGCGATCGGCTCGACGGGCACGACGGCGGCCAACGCCCTGGCCCGCGACGCGGACCTCGTCGTCGGCATCGGCACGCGCTACGAGGACTTCACGACCGCCTCGCGCACCGCGTTCCAGAACCCGGGCGTGCGGTTCGTGAACATCAACGTCGCCCCGATCGACGCCTACAAGCACGGCACCTCGCTGCCGATCGTCGCCGACGCGCGCAAGGCGCTCGTGGCGCTGACGACGGCGCTGGGCGGCTACCGCGTAGGGGCGGACCTCGAGCGCGCGGTCGCCTCGGAGAAGTCCCGCTGGGACGCGACCGTCGACGCCGCGTTCGACGAGCGGTACTCCCCGCTGCCGTCCCAGAACGCGATCATCGGGGCGACGAACCGCGCGATGGACGCGCGCGACGTCGTCATCTGCGCCGCAGGCTCCCTCCCGGGCGACCTGCACAAGATGTGGCGCATCCGGGACCCCTTCGGCTACCACGTCGAGTACGCGTTCTCCTGCATGGGGTACGAGATCCCCGGGGGCCTCGGCGTCAAGCGCGCAGTCCTCGACGCCGCCTCGGGGGCCGAACACCGCGAGGCGAGCCGCGACGTCGTCGTCATGGTCGGCGACGGGTCATACCTGATGATGCACACCGAGCTGGTCACCGCGGTCGCCGAGGGCATCAAGCTCATCGTGGTGCTCATCCAGAACCACGGCTACGCCTCGATCGGGGCCCTGTCGGAGCAGCTCGGCTCGCAGCGGTTCGGCACGAAGTACCGCACGCTGGACCGGGCGCAGCACACGTTCGACGACGGCGAGAAGCTCCCGATCGATCTCGCCACGAACGCCGAGAGTCTCGGCGTCACCGTGCACCGGATCGAGCCGGGGCCGAACGCGATCGAGGACCTCGAGGCCGCGATCGCCAAGGCCAAGGCCGCCCCCGAGGGCTCGGGGCCGATCCTGATCCACATCGAGTCGGACCCGCTCATCGACGCCCCGTCGTCGGAGTCCTGGTGGGACGTGCCCGTCTCGGGCGCCGCCGAGCTCGAGTCCACCAAGCAGGCCTTCGCCACCTACATCGAGCACAAGGCGCAGCAGCGACCCCTCATCGGCTGAGCCGAGACCCCCTCGTTGCGCCGTCATCTCCGCAGGGTGCGCACCCTGCAGAGGTGACGGCGCAACGAAAGTCGGGGGACTCTCAGGACCATCGGGAGATTCTCGGGACCATCGGGAGTCTCTCCAGATCAAGGAGCATCATGGGCGATATCGAGAACAAGCTCATCATCGGGACCGCGCCCGATTCATGGGGTGTGTGGTTCGCGGACGATCCGAAGCAGACTCCGTGGGAGCGCTTCCTCGACGAGGTGGCCGAGGCCGGCTACAAGTGGATCGAGCTCGGCCCGTACGGCTACCTCCCGACCGATCCCTCGCAGCTCGCCGACGAGCTCAAGGCGCGCGACCTTCAGGTCTCGGCGGGGACGGTGTTCACGGCCTTCCACCGCGGGCGTGATCAGTGGGAGGAGGCCTGGGAGCCAGCCCGTCGGGTCGCAGAGCTCACTGCGGCGATGGGCGGCGAGCACATCGTCGTCATCCCCGCAATGTGGCGCGACGACGTCACGGGCGAGGCCGTCGAGAACGAGGTGCTCACCCCTGAGCAGTGGGACTCGCTGTTCGAGGGCCACGATGAGCTGGGTCGTCGGCTCTGGGAGCAGTTCGGCCTCAGGCAGCAGTTCCACTCCCACGCGGACTCCCACGTCCAAGGGCAGGCCGACATCGAGCGGCTGCTCGAGAACACCGACCCCGAGCTGCTCACGCTCTGCCTCGACACGGGCCACGCAGAGTACGGCGGGGCGAGCAGCGTCGACCTCATCCGCAAGTACCCGGAGCGCATCGGCTACCTCCACCTCAAGCAGATCGATCCCGACGTCCTCGCGAAAGTCAGGGCTGAGAACCTGACCTGGGCGGCGGCAAACACCGCGGGTGTCATGGCTGAGCCGCCCTCGGGCCTGCCCGATCTGCGCGAGGTCATCGAGGCCGTCGAGGCCCTCGAGAGGCCGATCTTCGGCATCGTCGAGCAGGACATGTACCCCGTCGCGTTCGATGTCCCGCTCCCGATCGCGAAGCGCACCCGCAGCTACCTGCTCTCGTGCGGCTCCCGGACCCGCGTCTCCTGAACTCCGCCGGTCCGCCGCTGAACTCTCTGCTCTGCATCAGACCACTCTTCGAAAGGCTCATCCCATGACCGAGAACCTGCGCGTCGCCGTCATCGGCGCCGGCCGTATGGGCGCCGACCACATCCAGCGCCTGCACACGCGCATCCACGGCGCCGACGTGGCCGCCGTCGTCGACATCGATCTCGACCGCGCCAAGGCCGCCGTCGAGGGCATTCCGGGGGCCCGCGCGTTTGCCACCGCCGCCGAGGCGTACGAGTCCGGCGAGGTGAGCGCCGTCCTCATCGCCACCCCCGGCTTCCTGCACGAGCAGGCGCTCCTCGAAGCGCTGGAACGGGACATCCCGATCCTGTGCGAGAAGCCGCTCACGCCGGATGCCGCCTCGGCGTGGAAGATCGTCGAGGCCGAGCAGGGGCTGGGTCACCAGCGCATCCAGGTCGGCTTCATGCGCCGCTTCGACCAGGGGTACCTTCAGCTCGGCGGCCTGGTCCGCTCGGGCGAGCTCGGCGAGCTGCTCATGCTCCACTGCCGCCACCGCAACCCGGACACGCCGGCCGGATTCACGAACGAGATGCTCATCAACGACTCGGTCGTCCACGAGTTCGACGTCATCCGCTATCTGACGGGCGAGGAGATCACATCGGTCCAGGTGCGCCTCGGCAAGGCGAGCTCGAAGGCGCCGGGCGGCCAGCACGATCCCCAGCACGTCCTGATCGAGACCACGTCCGGCGTGCTTGTCGATGTGGAGATCTTCGTCAACGCCCAGTTCGGCTATCAGGTCGCGACCGAGGCGGCGTTCGAGGACGGGATCGTGGAGATCGGGGCCGACGGCGGCCCGTACCTCCGCCGGGCGGGACGTTGGGGCGGGGAGGTCACCCCCGGGTTCGAGTCGCGCTTCGGCGCCGCGTACGACGTCGAGGTCCAGTCGTGGGTCGACGCCGCGCAGCGGGGCGAGATCGGCGGCCCTTCGGCATGGGATGGCTACGCGACTGCCGCCTGCTGCGAGGCCGGAGTCGAGGCGCAGAAGAGCGGCGAGAAGGTCGCGGTCGTGCTCAACGAGAAGCCGGCCCTGTACGGGGGGAACGCGGAGTGAAGTTCGCCCTTGACCCCACACCGTTCCACAGCACCCACTCGCTGCTCGAGTTCCCGGCCCTCGCGGCCGAACTCGGGTACGAGTACCTGCAGCTGACCCCGCACCGGGACATGATCCCATTCTTCACGCATCCCAAGGCCGACGACGAGCTCGTGCGCCAGTTCCGCAAGGCCTGCGCGGACGCCGGCGTCGAAGTCGCCTCGGTTCTGCCGGTGCTCCGCTGGTCGGGGCCTGACGAGTGGGCGCGCGAGGCCGCGGTGCGCTACTGGAAGCGCGCCATCCAGATCACGGTGGACCTCGGTGCCAACCAGATGAACACGGAGTTCTCGGGGCGCCCCGAGAAGCCCGAGGAGTCGGAGGCCTGCTTCTACAAGTCCATGGAGGAGCTCCTGCCGGTCTTCGAGCGCGAGGGCGTCCACGTGGCGATCGACCCGCACCCGGACGACTTCGTCGAGGAGGGCCTCGCCGCGCTGCGCGTGATCCGTGGTCTCAACTCCCCGAATGTCGGCATGGTGTACGTCGCGTCGCACACGTTCCACATGAAGGACGAGCCGCTCGAGATCATGCGGGCCGCGGGTGAGCGCCTTCGCGTGGTGCACGTCTCCGACACCATGAACCACCACGCCTCGCACGGCCTGCGGTACATCACGAACCCGCCCGGGAACGCGGTGCGCGTCCACCAGCACCTCAAGATCGGCGACGGGGACGTGAACTGGAACGAGTTCTTCGGCGGGTTGCGGGAGATCGGTTTCCTCGACCGCGATGACACCGTGATGGTCTCAAGCGTCTTCGCAGAGAACGAGAACGCCGACGAGGTCTCGCGCTACCAGCTCCGCACCATGCAGGAATACGTCTCGGGTACGCCAACTCGCCCCTGAACCCGTTTCGGGTACGGCTACTCGCCCCTGAACCCGTTTCGGGTACGCCAACTCGCCCCTGAACCC